>LCKC01000001.1 GCA_001001185.1 Parcubacteria group bacterium GW2011_GWB1_45_10
CTTTTTGCGTAAAAGCCTCTTGCCCCAACGCCAGGATTTGTTCGGCTTTTTCAAAATCAAAAGTTGAAACATGGGAAATGTACGGTTTGACAATCAAGAGCTTGTCGTTTTCCTGGATGCTTTCCTGAGTGTTGACCATTTCCATTAAGTAAAACAGAACTTTAAAAATCTTCCATTGTGAAGAGTTGGAATCGTCTTTTATTTCTTCGTGGATATAACCAGGCGCGTACCTGACGTCAACGCCAATGACAAAATCAGCGCCCATTTTAAAGCACTCGTCAACCGGAAAGTTGCTGACAACGCCGCCGTCAACCAAAAGGTCATTGCCCTTTTTCACCGGGGAAAAAATCACCGGCAGACAGCCGCTGGCCATAACTGCCTCGCCCAGGCTGCCTGATTTTATCTCCACTTTTTTGCCGGTCGTCAAAGAAGTGGCTATCGCGCAAAACTTTTTTTCCAGATCTTCAATTTTGAGCTTGCCGAGCTCCGCATCCAAAAACTTACTGAAAGCGCTCAAAGAAAAAAGACCGCCATCTTTCCTGACGGATTTGTAAATCTCGCCGACATGCAAAAACTTTCTCCATTTTCCGCCTTTGGCAAGACCAAGCAAAACGTCAAAATCTTTGCCCGCGGCGTACCAGGCGCCGACCAAAGCGCCGATGCTCGTGCCGGCAACGCAAAAAATCGGCAGGCCGAGTTTTTCCAGCTCTTTAATCACGGAGATATGAGCAAGGCCTTTGGCGCCGCCGCCGCTCAAAGCCAAGCCGATTTTCGGAAATTTTTTTGACTCCATTAAAAAACTCTCTGAGTTAATGCTCTTATTTTAACAGAGAGTTTATTTTAATAAAGTCTCTGCTTCAGCCAGCCTGGCTTCAAATTCAGACAGAGAATCAAAAAGCTTAAGTAAATCCTCATCAGAACCTGATTCAGACAAGGCATTGAAAGAAACCTGCCAAGAATCAAGCTCTTGATTTAAAGATCTCAAATTATCCAGAGTCAAGCTGGTATTTTCCGGCTGGGGCGTGACCAAAGGTTCGCCAGACTCGGTCAGCTCAAGCGCCGTGGTTTTCAAACCGTCGCTCAAGCTTGAGTTCAAGCTGAAAGCAAGCATTTGACCGCGCGACCTCAACCGCAAAAACTCATTCATCGCTCTTTGCCATTTCTGCCCGTCGTCGGCAAAAATCCTGTTTTTTGTTTCGTATTCAAATATTTTTCTTGAAACCAGCTCTTTCATAAAAGAAGAAAAGTTTTCCGCATCAAGATAAACTTCCGGAACAACCGAATCAAATCTCAAAACTTTCAGCTCGCCGGAAATATTTTCCAGGCGCGATTCAACTTCAAGTAGATAGCCCAAAGTTTCACCGTCGCGTTCAACACTGATTCTCAAAACTTCATTCTGAATGCCCGAAAGTTCCTGATTATAGCCGTCAAGAAGCGCTTTTATTTTTGACGGGTCGTTAAGATTGTTTTCTTCAAGGTCTTTGAGTTCGGACAAACGGTTTAAAGCAAACTTCAGTTTCAAATCAGCTCTTGATTTGGCGTCAAAACTTTGAACGCCAAGCTGGATTTTTTCCCCGACAAGCTTAACCGGATAAAGGAAAGTGTCCACCGGAATGTTCTGGGTGGCGACCACCATGCCGAAACCAAGGCCCATAAACGCCAAAAGGAAAACGCCAAAACTGGCGGCCAGACGAAAGGCGCGGAAAAAGAAAATCGGCTCGCTTTTGACGTCGAGAACAATTCTGTTTTCCAAAACCCGCTTGAAGCTTTTCAAATAAGCAAAATCCGGCTGAACCTGTTTCAACCGTCTCAAGTGGTCAATTAATTGTTTTTCTTTGTCAGTCATTTTTCATTAAAGAATCAAGTGATTTCAAAGCCCGGTGGATGGCGACGGTAATCGCGCCTTTTGATTTGCCCAAGATTTCAGAAATTTCTTCGATCTCAAGTTCATCAACAAACCGAAGAAGCAAAATCTTTCTTTCCTTTTCCTGAAGCCGGTCAATCTTTTTCATTAAAGACTCAACCTCTTCGGAAACAATGATTTTATCTTCCAGAAGCGGATCTTGAACCAAAGAGTTTTCGTCTTCGGAAACGTCTTGTTCAAGGCTGGAAACCCGTTTTTTGGAACGGTACCAGTCGACAATCAAGTTATCCGCGGTCCGATAAAGGAAAGATTTTATCTTCTTGATTTTTTTGCCGGAGTTGAGATAATCCCAGGTTTTCAAAAAAACCTCTGAAGTCAAATCATTCGCCTCTTCTTTCAAGGAAACCCTTAAAAAAATATGCTTCCAAATCAGCGGCGAATAATAGTCGTAAACCAAAGAAAATCCGCTAACTTGGTCAAGCTTTATATTTTCCGGTTCTCCCTTCATATTAAAGACGTAAAAGCAGACTAAAAATTACACTGAATAATTAAGAAAAACGCAAGTGTTTATCCCACTTTTTGTAAAGCTCCGAGGTCGCAAAAACGTCGCCCATGCAGTATTTGGCTATTTCCAGGAACTTTCCTTCGTCAAAAAGCCGGCCGACGTCGTCTCCGGAAACGCCGCCCTGCTTTGGCGACTCAATCCCGAAAGCCTTGGTCCAGAAATGCAAACCGAGATAATCGTTTTTGGCGCCGTAAAATCCGAGCTCATCAGCCAGGTCAACATGCTTGGCGAACATCGGCTGGAGACTGAGATAACGATTGTGCATCAGGTTCTTGCCCGGCTTAATCTGGTTGACCGCCGATCTGACCATCAACATCGGCATGTCAAAGCTTTTGCCGTTGAAAGTAATAAACTCCTCATAGCCCATGGCCAACTGCCAGAACTTTTCCAAAAGTTCTTTTTCTGTCTGAAACGCCAGATACTCAATGTTGTTTTCTTCAAATTTTGCGATTGGCGTCCGCGACTGAAAAATCGCCACGCCTTTGTTTGTTTCAGGATTCAGCATGCCGATGGCGACAATTTCCGACAGCGGCGGGAAAAAAGTCAGCTTGTCTTTAAGATCCTGAAGTTCGTCTTCGTCTTTCGCCCGCTTCTTGAATCTGGTTTCCAAAATTTCCTTGGAAAGCTCGTCAAGTCCGTCAAATTTTTTGCCGATTGTTTCAATGTCCAAAACCAATTTATTTGCCGTCATGTTTTTTTATTTTTTAAAATATTTTCCGCTTGTTCAACCCGATCGACACGACCAAGTTTTTGATAAGCCAAAATCTCTTCGGGCAGACACATGCACGGAGCCAAAATTCCGGAAAACTCCACGTTTTCTTTTTTTTGCAGGCAACCCGGATCCCTCAAGGGATCGACTCCGGCAATCATCGCCTCAACCTCAACGCCCTGATAACTGTAAACAATCTTGTTTTCCTTAATCAGCGGCTCCTGACCGATTTCTTTCGTCAAAACTGTTTTCAATCCTTCAAAGTCTTTTTCTTCAACCAGAATATCAATGTCCCGCGGATTAAGTTTGGCGCCCCGGATAAAAAGGCTGGCGGAGCCGATGAAACAATAATCAACTTCTTTGAGCTTTTCAACCAGAAACAAAATTGTTTGGTTCAGTTCGTTCATTTTAAAAATAATTCAGCTGTTTCAAATAATTCTCATTTTCCCACTCCCACAAGCGTTTGGCCGCCAGAAAGGCTTCAAAATCGCTTTCAAAATTGTCCAGCTTTTTCAGCTCCCATTCGCCGACCTCGTCAGACCATTCGTGAAAACAGCTTTGGATGCCGCCGCGAATTTTGGCGTTGCCGCCTTTATTTCTTTTTTTTGCCCCGCAGATTAAACACGACTGCTGCTGGTCAAGTCTTAAGATCCAGCGGCTTTTAAGTTCTTTTTTGGGAATCCCTTCCCAGGGCTCGTCTTCCTGCAAAGCGCCGAGATAGGCCGCAGTCTGAAGATTGTAGTCGCGCCAGATCCCCGAAGAAGTTTTGATGTCCAAAACCCCGAACTCATCATCAAGCTCAGCCAAAACGTCAACTGTGCCGGCAAAACAGTGTTTCGGGCTCCAGATTCTTTTCTCAATCGCGCCGCCGTCAAGCCTGAGCTTGTGCAGCTGGGCAAAATCATTAAAAGCCTGGACTGCCGGCTTAATCTCCGGATCAACGGTTAAAGCTTCATTTTTTAAAATCGCTTCAATGGCGTTGTGAATCTTCGTCCCCTGAGTCGCGGACTTGTCCGTGATTGACTGGGCGGCGCTGTAGTTTTTGGCTTCCCCGTAAAATCTCAAAAGAGCCGGCTTGGCTTTAATGCTAATGATTGAGGTAACGCGCGGATACCATTTGCCGTTAATCAGATAACCGGCGTAACTGACAAACTCTTCAAAGTTTCGGTGTTCCATAAGATTAGTTGGTTGGCGGCGGGACGTCAAACGTCCCAGCCCCGTTTGACGGCGGCGGGCCTTTTGGCGGCGACACCCTGGGCGTCCCCTGCGGAAATTTCAAGCCGTTTGCCGGCGCCTGAACTTCGGGTCTGGAAACCAAGGACAGAAAAATAAAGTAAAGCAAAGCCAAAAATAAAGCAAACAAAATTATCTTGCCAATAACTTTCATGATTAAGATTATAACACGTTCACCCCTCACTTAGTTAAGACCTTCTTGTTTTCAGTGTTAATTGATTAACTTTATCTAAAGAATAGGTGCGCTGTTCTGACCTTAACAAGCTTACAGTCATGTTAAAAACCAACCAAGACAATAACACTTATCTTAACTAGATGAGGGGTTCAGCGCTGATTTAGGGCGCTTCCGGAAAACCGAAATCAGATTCAATCTCCAGTAAGCGGTTGTATTTTGCCAATCTCTCGCCCTGGTAAAAAGCGCCGAACTTCACAAAATCCGCGTTCACGCCGACTGCCAGGTCAGCCAGATAGTCGTCATTTGTTTCTTGCGACCGGTGGGAAACCACAATTTTCAAACCATTGGCTCTCGCCAGCTGCACGGTTTCCAAAGTTTCCGTCAGAGTGCCGACCTGGTCGGGCTTGATAATAATGCCGTTAATCATTTTCTGACCGAGAACTTCTTTCAGTTTTTTCGGATTGGTCACCGTCAGGTCGTCGCCGACAATCAAAGACTGGTTGCCAATCTCCGATAATAATTTCTGCCAATATTCATTAAAGCCTTCTTCGGGAAAAGGATCCTCAAAATACGAAAACGGATAATTTTTCTGGAACTCCAGATATTCTTTCATGTATTTTTCCGGCTCAAAACCGGAAATATTGTTTGCCGCGGCATCAATGCCCAGCCGGTCGCCCAAAGAGATTTTTTGAGCGAGCAGGTCCAGAACTTCTTTTTCAGACCGAAAATCAATGTCAAAGCCGCCTTCGTCTCCGTAGTTAACTTCTTTTTTTTCCGATTCAAAAAACTTCGCCAAACCGTCAAAAAACCGGTCAAGGCTTTCAATCTGGTCTTTGACTGATTTTTCTTTGGCAAGCAAAAGATGTTCCTGAACCGGCAAATGATTTTTTGCGTGAACGCCGCCTTCAATAATGTTAAACAAAATCTTCGGCGACTGATAAGAAAAACCGCCCCCGGCGGAAAAAAGTTCCGCCAGATGCTCAAAAAGCTGTTTTTTTCCTGATTGGGCCGCCAATTTCGCGCAGGCAAAGCTGACGCCGAGCATGACATTTCCGCCAAGTTTTTCTTTCTGAAAACTCGGGTCAAGCTCAATCATTTTCTTGTCAATCCCAGCCTGGTCAAAAACATCCATGCCGGACAAAATCGCGGTCAGCTCCCCTGACTTCAAAACTGCCTGGTCTGGCTCAAGATATTTGGCTTCGTATTTCCCTTCTGATTTGCCAAACGCGACAAACGCGTCGCTTGACGCGCCAGTGTCGTCAAAAACCGCCACCCTGATAGTTTCCGAACTGCGAAACCCCAAGGCTTTTTGAATCTGAATTTTTTGTATTTTCGCCATTATTTCTATTATAGTTATTTATTGCTCTCATAGCAATCATTCTCAGTGGTCACTTTGAGCAAAAACTCACAAGCTTTTTCGCGGTTTTGCGACACAGCGGGCAGGGTGTCCCGCCTTTAGCGGGACGAGCGAGGAGTAATACCAACAAAACTCCACGCTGGGGAGTTTTGTGTAGAAAAAGGCTTGTGAGTTTCTGCGAACTCTATTCTTTTGGCCTCATTAACGGAAAAATCTGGCACTCTCTCATGGTTTTGTTCTCCAGAAAAGCAAACAGCCTTTCGCTCATGCCAAAACCGCAGGTCGGCGGCATGCCATACTCCAAAGCCTCAACAAAATCTTTGTCATCCATCTGCGCTTCTTCGTCGCCGGACTCTCTCAGTTTTTGCTGTTCAGTGAACCGGCCAGCCTGGTCAATCGGATCATTAAGCTCGCTGTAGCCGTTGCCAAGCTCTGACCCGGCAATAATCACCTGGAACCTTTCCGTCAGTTCAAGATCATCAGGCTTTCTTTTCGCCAAAGGCGAGATTGACACCGGCACGTGGACTAAAAACCCCGGGCCTTTTATCTGTTTGCGGCAATATTTCCAAAGATTATCAATCCCCCGTGTCAGGCTGAAACCCTGCTTTGAATAATCAACTTTAAGCTCTTTGAGTTTTTTCTCAATTTCTTTGAGACTGGTTTTGGTCACGTCAACGCCAGTCATTTTTTTGACGGTTTCAACGTAATCGTAAACTTCCCACGGCTTTCCCAGATCAATCTCATATTTTCCGATTTTGAATTTTTGCGTGCCAAAAGTTTTTTGGGCAACGCTCTTTATCATTTCTTCAACCAGGGCCATACCGTCCAAATAGCTCGCGTAAGCCCAATAAAACTCCATCTGCGAATAATCCTGAAGATGCTCCGCGTCCATGCCTTCATTTCTGAACTGCCGGCCGATCTCAAAAGTTTTTTCAAAACCGGCAACCATCAGTCTTTTCTGCCAAAGCTCGCCCATTGAGATTCTCAAGTAAACGTCAATATCAAGCGCGTAATGATGAGTTTGAAAAGGCCTGGCGTCGGCGCCGCCCGTCGTCGTTTCCAAAACCGGCGTTTCCACTTCAACAAATCCTTTTCCAACCAAAAAATCCCTGGTCGCCTGCCAAAACCTGGCTTTACGCAAAAAAAGGTCTCTCAACTCCGGGTTGAGCAAAAAATCAACATATCTTTTTCTTAAACGCTCTTCTTCATCTTTCAAGCCAAACCACTCGCTCGGCAAAGGCCGCAAAGACTTTGTCAAAAGCTGCATCTTTGAAACTTCAACCGAAATCTCGCCCGCCTGAGTTTTGAAAACTTTGCCTTGAGCCGCCAAAAAATCTCCGCTGTCAAAAAACTCAAGCAGCTCAAAATCTTTTTCCAGATTTTTTTTGGAAAAAAACAGCTGGATCTTGCCGGACTCGTCTTTAATGTCCAAAAAAGCCATTGCCCCGTGTTTCCGGATTGACCAAAGCCGTCCGCAAACCAAAACCTGCTTACCCAAAGAATCACGGGCGGTTTCTATTTTCCCGACTTTGCCTTTAAGCTCGATTCTTGGCGGAAACGGATTAATGCCTCTTTTTTTCAGCTCCTCAAGCTTTTCTTTTCGCGCTTTGATTAACTCCTCGAGACTAGCCATCCCTGTAGTAGAATTTTGACCAATCGCTTATTTAGGCGATTAACCTTTATTTAAGTTAATTATACTATCTCTACAAATTACCCTGCAGATCTGAATCTCGACGCGATAATGAAAAAACTGTCAAAATTACACTACAGGGTTCTAAGATATTTTTATGATTTTATAATCTATTTTCTTACCCAAAAGATTGGTAACAAAAACCTGGTCGCCGGCTTTTTTGCCCAAAAGCGTCTGTCCAAGCGGAGATTCGTTGGAAATAAACCCTTTGCCCGGATCTGACTCTTCAGAACCGACAATCGTGAACTCCATTTTTTTGACACCCTGTTTCACCTCAACGGTCGAGCCGATGGCCACGGTCGTTGAGTTTTGCCTTTTTTTAATCACCGCCGCCCTTTTAATCAAGTCTTCAAGCTCCAAAATCCTGCCTTCGTTCATGGCTTGAGCTTCTCTGGCTGACTCGTAAGCCGGGCTGTCAGTGATATCGCCGGCCTCAACCGCCTCCTTGATTCTGTCGGCGATTTTCTTCCTTTCAATGTTTTTCAAAGCGTCAAGCTTGACTCTCAAATTCTCCAAGCCCTCCTGAGAAACGTAATAAGGTTTGTTTTCCGTATCCATGCCCTGTAGTAGAATTTTGACCAATCGCTTATTTCGGCGATTAATCTTAATTTAAGTTAATTATACTATGTCTACAAATCATCCTGTACCGCATGAATCTCGACGCGATAATGAAAAAACTGTCAAAATTACACTACAGGATTTCGCTATATTCAGCTAATAACTTTGTATTTTAAACCGATAACCGCAAATTAGCAACCCCGATTCTCATTTCAAATTTGAGCAATTCTCTTTTTTCTAGTTTTCGGAGCCTCCAAGTCCACATCTCTCACCCCAGACGAACAAAATCGTCCCGTTCTGAACATTATTGGAGCAGAGATAAAATTTAGCGAGCGAGTAAACAAAAATTCCAGGCGTCCTTGTAGCGAAGCGTAAGGGGATGGTATTTTTGTTGTTATGAGCGAGCTTTCAAATTTTACTCTGTGAAAATTTATGTAAAGAATGGAATGATTTTATTCGCTTATCCTATTCTCCCAGTACCAGTACAAAATCTGTTTTGCCAAAGGCACGGCCGTGGCGCCGCCGGAACCGCCGGACTCAACCAAAACCAAAAGCAAAAACTTCGGATCTTCTGCCGGAATAAAAGAGACAAAAGCCGCATTTGTATCTGTCAGACTTGAGCTTGTCTGGATGCTGCCGGTTTTGCCGGCAACGGAAAACGGCAGGCCGGCCATTCTGCCGGCGGCCGAACCGTCAATGACTGTTCTTTCCATGCCGCGGTTGACAATCTTAAAATAATTTTCATCAATCTGATACTCCCTTAAAACCTTTGGGCTGCCATGGTAAACCTCTTGTCCGCCTTCCGAGTTAAAAACAGAGTTAATCAGGAACGGCCGGAAAACTTTTCCCAGATTGGCGAAAAGCTGATAATTTGCCGCCAACTGGATCGGCGTGGTTTTAACGTAACCCTGGCCGATCGAATAATGATAAGTGTCGCCGATGCGCCAGATGTCTTTGAAAGTTTTTTCTTTCCATTCAGGATCCGGCAAAAAACCAGGTTTTTCCCCCAAGAAGTCAGTTTCGGTTTTCTTGCCCCAGCCGTATTTTTCAAGATATTCTTTGATTCTTTCAACCCCCAAACCCTTGATATTGCCGTAGCCCCCGCCAATGGTGTAAAAATAAACGTTGGCAGAGTCAGCAATCGCTTCTTCCATATTAACGAACCCGTGAGCTTTCCAGTCCCTGAAAATATACGGCTGATCCGGAAAATAAGGATTTTCAATCGTAATCTTTCCTTCAGTGTCGTCAACTTTAAACAACGGATCAATGATTTTTTCTTCCAAAGCCGCCAGCGCGATAAACGGTTTAATGGTTGAACCCGGGCTGTATTCGCCGCTGACTGCCCGGTTAAAAAACGGCTGGGCCTTGGAATCAGACCAGATTTTTTTTGAAGTATCAAAACCGGGATAGCTCACCAAAGCCAGGATCTCGCCGGTTTTCGGCTCAAGCGCGACCGCCACCGCGCCGGAGCCGGCGTCAAAAACATTGTCCCGGAAAATCTGATAGATTTTTTCCTGCAGCTTGGCGTCAAGCGTCAGCCTGATTGAGTTGCCGGTTTTAAAATAATTGCTTTTTTCCTGACCAATCAAGTCGTCCTTAACGTCAACCTGATAACTAAAACTTCCCCGGCTGCCGCGAAGGTAACTGTCATAAAACAGCTCCACGCCGACCTTGCCGATTGTCTGGCTTAAAGACAAGTCCTGATTTTCTGCATGCTCTTTTTCCGTAACCAAGCCTGTATAGCCAAGAACATGGCTCGTGGCTTCTTTCAAAGGATAATGCCTCTGGTAGCGGCCGA
This sequence comes from Parcubacteria group bacterium GW2011_GWB1_45_10, assembly GCA_001001185.1. Classification (GTDB taxonomy): domain Bacteria; phylum Patescibacteriota; class Minisyncoccia; order UBA6257; family Brennerbacteraceae; genus UBA10122. The sequence continues at coordinate 9,950 of LCKC01000001.1, forward strand.
CGAGCTTGAAACCAGGCATCAAAGCCTCATTGGCTTTAAACTCAATCGCCTTATCCAAGTCAAAGTTTTCAAAAACAACTTCTTTGTTTGAATCAAGTTTTTGGCTGATCTCGTCTTTGGCAATGCCCGAAATTCTTGACAAAGTTTCCAGCTGCAGCTCAAAATTATGGCCGGAATCCAGATTTTCTTTGATCGGCAAAACCTCAAAATAAACTTGGTTATCCGCCAGAACATCGCCATACCGGTCAAAAATCAACCCCCGCGGCGCTTCAAGAAAAATATTCCGCAAAGAATTTTCTTCTGACCGCCGTGCATAAGCCGGATGCTGAAAAATCTGAAGCTTAAAAGCAACCCCCAGGCTCAAGAACATGAAAAAAGCCACCAAGCCCAGGATGAAAAAAACATACTTTCTGCCGATGGAAAACTCCAGGCGCTTGGCGAAAACCGCGTTGTTTTCCAAAAGTATTTCTTCCGGCTCAATGATAAAACTGTTGTTTCTTTTGAGTTTCATCCCGTTAGAGACAGGAAACGCTTTAATCTGTTTTTCAAGTAGCGTTTGCCCATGCCTGATTTTAAATACTTTTCTCCCGACCTGGCGTCAGCAGTATTCATAGAGGCTTCATAGTAAATCAGGTCAAAAGGTCCACGGTTCTTCTTCCAACCAACAATTTCCTTATTATGCTCAGTAAAGCGTTTCCGTAAATCATCGGTAAAACCCGTATACCACAGGCTGTTTTTTCTACTCCTGAGTACATAGATATAGTAGTATTGTTTGTCTATAACGGGATTCATTCCCCTTTCTTTTTTAATATTTTTGCCGCCATAAACTCCAAAGCCAGAACCGCCAGGAATATTAAAATCGCCAGAAAATAAAGATTAAAGTCTTTGACTTTAAAAAGCCAAGCCGCCGCGGCAAAACTCAAATTTAAATAAACCAAGCCGCCAATCAAAGTTTTCACCCGCGGCTGAAACTTGGCGAATGTTTTGACAAAAAACAGCGGCATTGCCATCGGCAGACCCAAAAACAAAAAACTGTAAACCAGATTCATGCCGGAAAACAAAGAAAGAAAAGCGGAAAAAACTGTCAGAAGGACGAGACCTTCAAGCAAACCGAAAGAAAAGCGGAAAAAACCGTAACCAAACCAGACAAAAAACAAAATTCCCGAAGACAAAACCGGCGCCAAGCTGAAGCTCGACAAAGCCAGCAAAGCGACACCGGTCAAAAGAAAAAATGCAAAAACCATTTATTGGCTGAAAATATTTTTAACGATTGAGACTTTGAAAATTTCGCCGATTTTGAAAGGAACCTCAACCACGGCTTTTTTGAGATTAACTTCAGAAGAATTTTCCAGGCTTGATGCCGAACCAAGGTAAAACCCGGATTTGAAAACCCCGTCTTTACCCGAAGTTTCAACAAACGCAGTTTCAGAAATCTCGGTTTCTTTCGGCAAAAAATCAACGACAAACCGGCTGCCGTCAAAATAAAACACGCCGTTAAAAATCAAGGATGGGTCTGCCTGGATTCTCGTGGCGATTTTAAGCGACGGGTCAAAAATCGTTTTGACGACGCTGAAATCTTTTTCTGCCCGCTCAACTCTGCCGAATAAAGTGTTTTCGGAAACAATCACCCAATCCCCGACACTGAGATTGTCCGCCGAACCCCGGTTAATGAAGACTTTTTTGCCGCCGGAACCGATTAAAAATCCGATAATCTCGGCTTCATTTTCGGCTTTGACGCCGAAGTTGTCGCGCCACGACTTTGAGGCCAAAGTTTCTTCAAGTCTGATAATCCTTGACTGGAGCTCGTTTTCATTGATTTTCGGGTTGAAGATTTCAGCAAAAGCAAGAATCGCGGAATCCCAGCCGAGCTTCAAAAAAAATCCGACAAGAAAAACAGATAAAAAAGTCAAAATCAGTCCGGTTTTTTTAAAACTTGTCTTAGTTATCATGAAAAACCTGTTTAATTCCAATCAAAAGAACGGAGTGATTAAACCGGAGCCCTGTCTGAAAAAGCGTCAATCAAAACCCCGGAAAGCCGGTCAATGTCCTCCAAAACAATGCTCGCGCCCCGGACAACCGCGGTCAACGGGTCATCAGCAACCCTGACCGGCACGCCGGTCCGCTCAGACAAATACTCTGACAACCCGCCCAACAAACTGCCGCCGCCGGTCATCATCAAACCCTTGGTCATTAAGTCAGCGACAAGTTCCGGAGGCGTTTTCTCAATCGTTTCTTCAACCGCCTGAATCAGGCTTTCAACCGAATCTTTTATCGCTTCCCGAACGTGTTTTTCCTTGATTAAAATTTCCTGGGGCAGGCCGGAAACCAGATTTCTGCCCTTAATGACCATTTCTTTATTCTGACCGGAATCAATCGCCGAACCAATCGAAATTTTGATGTCTTCGGCAGTCCGTTCGCCAATCGCCATTTTAAACTGATCTCTGGCGTAATTAATAATATCTTCGTTGAGTTTGTCGCCGGCATAACGGACACTCCGGGAAATAACAATCCCGCCCAAAGAAATAACCGCAATCTCCGCCGTACCGCCGCCAATATCAATGATAAAGTTTCCCGAAGCTTCGCCAACCGGCAGTTTGACGCCAATGGCCGCGGCCATTGGCTCTTCCACCAGAAAAACCTGCCTGGCGCCGGCATTTTTGCCTGCCTGAACGACAGCTCTTTTTTCAACCTCAGTGCCGCCCAGGGGCACGCCGACAACCACTCTTGGACGATTTGGCAGAAAAGCGGAAAATTCGTTCTGAACTTTATCAAAAAAATATTTGAGCATTTTTTCCGTCACTTCAAAATCCGAAACCACGCCATGCCTCAACGGCCTGATGGCGACAATATGCCCGGGCGTCCGGCCGACCATTTTTTTGGCTTCTTTGCCGACCGCCAAAATCTGGTTGGTTTTTTCATTGATGGCGACGACTGACGGCTCGTTAATGACAATTCCCCTGCCCTTGATGTAAACCAAAGTATTGGCCGTACCCAGGTCAATGCCGATGTCTTTTGAAAATAAACCGAAGATTGCGTCAAACATAAAGATATCTGGATTTTAACACAGGACTGTTGAAAAATCACAAGATTGATAAAACAACCCAGCTGTGGCATAGTATCAAAACAGGAGGTCCTTATGCCAGTCATTAAAACCATGCAGGATTTGACGAAGTACTACGGCAACAAAGTTTCATTGGCGAACGGGGAAGAAAAAAAGAGCGGCTTGCTGACAGCGCTGGCTTTTGTCGGCAAGACCAGAGGCAGTGTCGGCAGGGCTTATCTTGCCCACAGAAAAAAGAATGGTATGTAAGGCTCGAAAAGCGTTGATATCTTTCCCGGCCGAACAGAGGTTGAGGTCATAGAATAGCCATCTTCCTGCAAAAAACGCTCCGCTAAAAGCGGAGCGTTTTCTATTTTTCCCGACGCTTGCGGTCGGGACCCCGACTGTTAACGTCGGGGCTATTTTCTAGATTCTACTTTCCGTCTTTTCCGAACGCAATCATTGTTTTGATGACTGAATCAGGGTTTAAACTGATGGCCTGGATGCCGATTTTTTTCAAAAACATGGCAAACTCCGGATAGTCGCTCGGCGCCTGGCCGCAAATGCCGACGTATTTTTTCTTTTGATTGCATTTTTCAACAATGGTTTTTATCAGCTCTTTGACTGACGGATTGTTTTCATTAGCAATGTGGGCAATGATACCCGAGTCGCGGTCAAGCCCCAACGTCAGCTGGGTCAGGTCGTTTGAGCCGATTGACATACCGTCAAACAGCTTCAAAAACTCGTCAATCAAAATCACGTTTGAAGGAATCTCGGCCATCATGTAGATTTTCAGATTTTTGCCTTTTTTCAGCCCGGCTTTGGCCATCACTGCCAGAACGCTTTTGGCTTCTTCAACTGTCCGGCAAAACGGCACCATTGGCACCACGTTTGTTAAACCCATATTTTCTCTGACTTTTTTGATTGCCTGGCACTCCAAGCCGAAAGCTTCGCTGAACTTCGGATCGTAATAACGCGAGGCGCCGCGCCAGCCAATCATCGGGTTTTCTTCATCCGGCTCGTAAAACGGGCCGCCGAGCAAAGTGCCGTACTCATTGGTCTTGAAATCTGAAAACCTGATAATCACGTCAAAAGGTGAAAAAGTCGCGGCAATCATGGCAATGCCTTCGGCCAGCTTGTCAACGTAATACTGCTTTTTGTTTTTGTAGCCCCGGGTCAGCTTTTCAACCTTTATCAAAGCGCTCTGAACTTCCCGGCGGCTGTGCTGATAAAAAGATTTCTGGTTTTTTCTTAATTTTTCATAATCAATCAAAATGTTCGGATGAACTCTTATTTTTGAAGCGATAATAAACTCCAGCCGGCCGAGCCCGACGCCCTGGACCGGCAAAGAATGGTACCGGAAAGCTTCGTCAGGTGAACCGATGTTCAAAGAAATCTTGGTTTTCAGCTTGGGCAGGCTTTTCAAGCTGTGCTTCATCAGCTTGAACTTTAAGACTCCGGGATAAATCCGGCCAGCTTCGTCTGACGAACAGTCAACCGTGATTAACTGTCCGGTTCTCAAAACCCTGGTGGCGTCCTGACTGCCGACAATGCACTGGACGCCAAGCTCCCGTGAAACAATCGCCGCGTGCGAAGTCCGGCCGCCTTTGTCAGTGATAATCGCTGAAGCGATCTTCATAATCGGCTCCCAGTCCGGGTCAGTGATTTCGGTCACCAAAATCTCGCCTTTTTTAAAGGTGTTGATGTGTTTGGCGTCTTTAATCACCCTGACTTTGCCGGAAACAATCTTTGTCCCGATTGGAATGCCGGAAACCAGCGGCCTCGACGGCTTGGAAACAACGCTGTACTCTTCATAAACAGTTTCTTTTTTCCCGGCATGAATTGTTTCCGGCCGCGCCTGGACAATGAAAAGCTCTTTGGTCAAGCCGTCTTTCGCCCACTCAATGTCCATCGGCGTGTATTTTTTGTGCTTTTTTGAAAAATGCTCTTCAACCTTGACGCAGTCTTTCGCCAAAGAAATCACTTCTTTGTCTGTCAGGGAATAAGCCTGCCTTTCTTTTTCCGGAACCGAAACAATCTTCACCGGCCGCCTGCCGGGTTTTAGTTGCGCCGGCCCAGTCGAAGCAGCTTGCGCTGATTTATCCTGAGATTTGCCGAAGGAGCCTGCCGAAGCGTAAATCATTTTCAGATTTTTGCCGGAAAGCTTTTTGCTGATAATCGGATAAAAACCTTTTGCCAAAGACGGTTTGAAAAGAATAAATTCGTCCGGGTCAACTTTGCCCTGGACAATCATCTCGCCCAAACCGTAAATGCTGTCAATAATCACGGCGTTCTTAAACCCGGTTTCCGTGTCAATCGTGAAAGCGACTCCGGAAACCGCTTTGTCGGCCCGAACCATTTTCTGGACGCCGACAGACAAAGCGACGCTCATCTGGTCAAACCCCTTGTCAACGCGATAGCTGATTGCCCGGTTGGTGAACAAACTGGCATAACATTTTCGCGTCGCTTCAAGAAGATCTTTTTCTCCGCGAATGTTCAGATAAGTTTCCTGCTGACCGGCAAAGCTGGCGCCGGGCAAATCTTCGGCGGTTGCCGACGACCTGACGGCGACGTCAACATTTTCCGTTTTGTACTGCCTTGAAAGCTCGTGATAAGACTTTATAATCTGCTTTTCCAGATCTTTGGGAAACGCGCCGGACAAAATAAGATTTCTGACAATCTTGCCCCTTCTCGCCAAATCCATGACATTATGCGTGTCCAAACCTTTCAAAGCTTGCCTGATTTTCTCTCCAAGGCTGTTAAACTTGACGAAATATCTGAATGTTTCGGCGGATACGGCAAAACCATTCGGAATCTTCACGCCCAAAGGCACAAGTTCGCGATACATCTCGCCCAAAGCCGCGTTTTTGCCGCCAACCAGCCCGACGTCTTTAATTGAAAGATTTTTGAACCAAAAAATATGCCTCGCTTTCTTCATCCCGTTAGAAGCAAGAAACCTGCTTCAAAATATTTATGAGAGGTTTCTTAGCTGATTAATTTATCAATGTTTTTTATTACGAATCCCGATGGTTTCTGCCGACGGAGCCGCGTTTGACACGGCGGAGCAGGGCTTCTAACGGGATTCATAAAAAATAAACGGTTAATTCGCTTATCTTTATTATACCGAGCCAAAACAAAAAGTCTAACCTCCGGAAAACGATTTTGCCGATTCAGTCGCGGTAATAAACAATCAAATCCGAAACATTCGTACCCGTGAACCCGGTCTCAAGATAATCGCCGGTTTTTTTGAAAAACGTGAAGGAATCGTTGTTTTTAAGGTATTTTTTCGCGCTCAAACCAAGGGTTTTTGCCTTTTGCCTGGATTGCTTGTCGGCAATGGCGCCGGCAAACTCCGTGTTGTCTATGCCGTCACTCGCAAAACAAACGAAAACTTCATTGTCTTTGACATTTTCCAAAGCTGCCAAGGCCGCATGCTGGTTCCGGCCGCCTTTGCCCCTGCCTTTTACCTGAATCTTCATCTCGCCGCCTGCCAGGAATAAATTGTGTTTTTTGTCTTTGGCGGACAAAAGCCTGATTTTAAAATAAGCTTGGTCAACGTTTTCCAGAAAATTCAGCGTCAAGATTTTCGGCTTGAGCTGCAGCTGCTTGGCTTTTTTATCCATTGCCAAAAGCGCGGTTTCATTGGTCAACAAAAGCTCTTGTTTGATGTTTTTGAAAAAAGATTTGTTTTTGACGGTGTCGGAAAAATACTCAATCTTGTTTTTGTATTTTTTCCAAAGCTTGTATTTTTCCAGGACTTTTCGCGCGTCTTTGTTTTTTTTGTCGTCAAAAAACAGCGGCCCGGAAGCGATGGTCATTAAATTTTTGTTGCCGGTTTCCGAAATGACGTCGGAAAAATACAGGGCCACTGTCGGCAACGGATAAATCAAAGCCGCCAGCTTGCCGCCCTGGACAAAAGACAGATGCTTTCTGACGCAGTTGAACTCCTGGATGGTCGCGCCACTTTTCAAAAGATCCAGGCTCAACGCCGAAAAGTCTTTCGGCTTAATACCGTCGGGCAAGAAAAATAAGCTTGAGCCGCCGCCCGAAACAATGAAAATCAAAAGGTCTTTTTGCGGGTTCAAAGACTTAACCAGCTTCAAAAGCTTTCGGCTGGCTTCAAAATTTTTCGTTGACGGCAAAGGATGGCTGCCTTTAAAGCTCTTGATTCTTTTTAATTTTTCGCTTTTGACGTCAATCACCAGACCGCCCCGAATTTTTGAACCCAAAAGCTTTTCCAGGTATTTTGCCGCGGCCAAAGAGCATTTACCGATGCCGCAGACAAAAATTCTCTCGTAATCATTCAAATTGGCGGATTTTTTCCCAAAAAAAATCCGGCTGCCTTTTCTTTTGATTTTGGCTTTCAAAACATTATCAAGGTTAATTCCGGCAAAGCCAGCTTCAACAACTTCAAGGATTTTTTTTCTGGCGCTGGTTTTTGCCAGCCTGGTTTTATTTTTAATCAAAGACATGATTTTAAAACTCAAAAACTTTTCTGGCTGGCTCGCCGTCCAAAACAACCTGTTTTAATAAGCCGAGATAACGCGGCAAAGCCGGAGTTTTTTGGGAAACCAAGCTGATTAACCCGGGCAAAGACGCCAACCCCTCGCTTTGCAGCTCACCGGCATTGCCTTTAGCGAGTTTTTCACCCAACTCATGATTTTTGGAATATTTGCTGAACGAAGTGGCGATAAAATCGCCTATTCCCGCCTGGTCCCGGAGAATCGGTTTATCCAAGCTCAAAACCTCGGCAAGATAATCCCATTCTTCTGAAATTTTTGAAACCAAATAGCCTTTGAGATTATCGCCATAACCCAGACCGGAAACAATCCCGATAATCAAAGCATAAACATTTTTCAAAACTCCGGCAAAAGCCACGCTCCCCACACCCTCTGATGTTTCTGTGTGAATGTTTGTTTCTTTAAATAAATCCTGAACCTTATTGGCTAAAACCGCGTCTGGCGCCGCTAAAACCGCAAACCCCGGCATACCTTGCGAAATTTCTTCTGCCAGCATCGGCCCGGACATTAAAACAAAGTTATCTGGCGCAATTTCTTTAATGACCGCGTCCATTGTTTTGCCGGTATTTTCCATACCTTTGGCCAGGCTGACCAGAATTGTTTCCGGTTTCAAAAAGCTTTTGACTGGTTCCAAAGCATTCCGCAGCACCCAGGACGGCACGCACAAAAAAACAAACTCGCTGGCTTTAATCATTTGTTCAAGAGCCATGTTTTGAGTCGCTCTCTCCGGATTTTTATCCCAAAAATAAACCTCAAAACCTTTGTTTTGAAGAATCTTGCCCAACGCGCTGCCGATCTCGCCGTGGCCTAAAATTGTGATTTTTTTATCCATATATTTATTTACAGTTCTTTTATCCAACGAGCTTTCTCGCCTGCTCCTGAAAAGCCGCGGCTTCAATCTCTTTCAGACCGGCTTTTTTCGCTAAGTCAATGGCGGAAAAACGCAGACAGTCTTTCAAAAGATGAATACCCGACTCGTAAATCCTGACGTAGTTCAGACGCCCCGCCCAGTCCGGAAAAATATTTATCGGGTAAAGTTTTTTTTGCTCAATCATCCGCTCCAAGCTCATTTCTTTCGGGTGGCCCCAGCCGGTAATCAGCATGCCGACACAGCCGCCGTAATCAATCGCGTCAGTCGTGCAACGAGTATTCGTCACCAGCCAAACGCCGTGTACCCAAGGCTGGTCGTGCTTCGGGTCAGATTCCCATTTTTTCTTGATGTCCAAAAATCTCGCCCAGACATAAAGCGCGACTTTTAAATCAGACCTGGCTCCGGGCGTGTTGTGATACTTGCACTCAACAATGAAATGCGATTTGTCTTTCCAGGCCATGACGTCAATCTCATGCCTGACGCAATCACCCTGGATAATCTGGTTGGTTTTGGTTTTATAACCATACTCGTCAAGAACCCGGGCAATGTATTTTTCAAAAGGATAACCCGTCGGTCCCAGATGCATAATCGCCCGCCGGAGATTGTAGCGGCCCAAAAACTCCGGACCGTAAGACCGCAACCGACCCAAAACAAACCTGAAAATTTCGTCCGAAGAAACTGTTTTCCTGAACTTTAAAGACGCTTCGTCGGCCAGACCTTTGGCAATCTTCCTGTCCAAACCGACATTCGCCAAAGAGTTCTCAATGTGCTTTTTATTGAAATATTCTTTCTTGCCGCCGGCTTTAATGATGAACATCTTGATTTTTATCCTTGATTAAAAATTTCACCGCCAAATATCCCGCGGCCATTAAAAAAACCGCGGTCTCTGAAATCAAACAATAAATGCAGAAGGCTTTCAAAACAAAAGCTTGCAGATAAAGCAAAATCAGAGAAACCGCCAGGCCCGACCAGAGCCAGACCCCAATCAGCCGAAAAATCATCTCTTTTTTCAGGAAAAAATAAGCCATTGCCAGAAAAAACAACGAAATATAAAACGCCAAACCCCACCAGGACAAAGGCAGGCCGAGAAACCGGCTGTAAACACTGGTCAAAACCGCGTCGCAGTTAAATCCGGAAACATCGCAGGCAACGCCGGTTTTACCGGAGCTGAAAACCGCCAGGTAAGCCGAATCAAGAAAACCGATTAAACTGCCGAAAATAACCGTCAAACCGAGAAAGGCTTGTTTTTTTGAGGTCATTATTTAAGTTCAGCTTCAATAATGCTTTTAAAAGATTCGTATCCGGCCGGATTCTGGATTCTTTTGCCGTTGATAAAAAAACTCGGCGTGCCGTCAACCTGAAACTTCAAACCCGACTGATAATCTTGAAAAACTTTTTCTTTAACCGCTTCAGACTCCAGGTCCCGCAAGAATTCGGCTTCATCAAGCTTCAGTTCTTTGGCGTAGCCAAGAAAAATCTCTTTGGCGCTGTTCGCGTTTGACCAAATTTCCTGGTTTTCAAAAAGCTTTTCTGACATCTGCCAAAACTGGTTTTGCCGGCCGGCGGCTTCACCCGCAAAAGCCGCCAGATTGGCGTTTTTATGAATCCGCGTCAAAGGAAACTGCCGGTAAACAAATAAGATTTTGTCTGAATAATCCTGGACGATTTTTTCCACCACCGGATAATAAACCGCACAGGCCGGACACTGAAAGTCACTGTACTCAACCAGCGTGACTTTCGCACCGGGATTGCCGCGCTTCCAGTCAGAATCATTGAGCTGAATGTCAAAAACGCTGGCGCCGGCACCTTGCCAAACCAAAGAATACATCAGGAAAAAAATCGCCCCAAGCAAAGCCGTCGCACCGCCAAAAATCAAAATTAGTTTCAAAACCTCTTTTTTCATTAAGGATTATTTTAGCACAAAACCCCGCTCCTGAAATGGAGCGGGGCGGGCGTTAGCCCTTTAGGAACAGACGAGCATTTCCAGTTTTGGCCTTCTGGAAGGCCTGATCAACGTCAGATCTGAAAAACGCCCCGGACAACCTGCGAAGACGACCAACCTTGACCGAAAAACAAAACTTTCATAGGCTTTTCCTCTTTCTTTTTTTGTTCAAACCGGCTGAAAAACAGTTTTATCCTTCCAAGGCCGCCTCCTTTCTTGTTGTTAATTTATTATATCAACAAAAAACAAGACTCGATAAGAAAGTTATCCACAAGAAAATAAAGATAAGCCAAAAACCGGTTTAAATGTTAAAATAGGTTTAAATATGTCGCCAAAACGAAGATTTGTCTTGTTTATCATCCTGACGGGCTTGTTCTTCATTGTCACGCCGGGAATCATTCTTTTTTCCCAGGGCTATTTGTTTGATTGGCAAAAGTTCAGGCTGGTGCAAGCTGGCGGCATTTTCGTCAAAACATTGCCCGAAGAAGTCAGTCTGGCCGTTAAACCGGAAAGCGGCACCAAAGAAAAAAAACTGGCTTCAAAAAAATCCCTTCTCGGCCCGGCGGGAACTTTGATTAAAAGCCTTTTGCCGCAAAAATACCTGGTAACCGTAACGCCGCTCGACAATCAAAATATCAGCTGGCAAAAAGAACTCGAGGTCAGCCCCTTAACCGTGACCAAAGCTTCAAGAATCATTTTCCCCAAAACCAATCCGGAAATCAGCGCCATAGCCATGACCAGCTCAAGCATCAATTTGGTTAGCCTGCCGGAAAAAAACAAAAAAACGGTTCTTTACGCGACTGAAGACAACAAGATTTTTTCGTTTGAAAACTCCACTTCAAGTTTAATCTTTGATTTGAAATCTTTAACCGGCTTTCCGAAAGCGGAAAAAATAACTGAACTTTCGCTTTCAAGCTCCGGCAAAAACTTTATCGCCTTCTCAAAAACCAGCGGCGTCATTCACGTTAAAGACAAAGGCACGTTTTTGATCGCAAGTTTTTTCAGGATTTTTCTAAAAAACGAAAAAACCAGCCTCAGCCAAACAAGGCTGGTTTGGCATCCGGAAAACGACAATGTTTTGTTCGCGTTAAACCAAAAAGGCGGGTATTTTTTTGACCTGAACACCCAGGAATATTCAAAATTCACGGAAAAAAATATTCTTGGTTTAACCAACAATTATTTCCTGGATTCAAGCGGCGAAATCAACAACTTTGATTACACCGACAAAACCGCGGAGAAAAAAATCTTTGAGACCGGCCTGAAATCCGGCCGCTACCAGATAAGCCTGATTAAAGACACTGATTTCCTCCTCAAAAACGAAAGCGGAGAGCTTTTTCTGATTTTCAAAAACGAGCTCAAAAAAATCAGCGGCAATGTTTCATTTTTCCTTTTGAGCTTTGACGGTTCAAGGTTTGTTTACGGCACTGAATCAGGCGAGATTTTTGTTTACTTTTTAAAAGACGTTTTTGACGACCTGGCTTACAAAGAAAACGAAATTCTTGAGCTCGGCCGGGTTGAAAACTTGAAAACCGGCTACTTGGCCAACCACAACTGGCATTTAATCGCGGTTTCAAACAGCGCCCTGGCTGTTTTTGAGATAGACAAAAGGCTGCCGATAAACCAGTATGAAATCCAGCTTGGGCCAATAAGTAAGATAATTGAGTTTGCTGAACCGGAAATCCGCTGGCTTGACCAGAACCAGAACCTCAAATCCGCAAAGATTTTCCCTTAAACCCGCCAAAAAGAAAATCGCTTTTAAAAGCGGTTTTCTTTTTTTGATAAGCAGTTAGCAAGAAACCCCACCTGCCGGCGGTTCCGCTTCGCGAAACATCGCCGGCTTTTTTGCTGCGCGCAAAAAACCGGAAGAAACGACGCGCAGGCGTCATTTCTTCCACCTATTTCTGATCCCGATTTGCGGGATAACGCTGGTTTCTTCGCCTTGCGAAGAATCAGAGAAAACGCTAAGCAGCTAGCGTTCGCCCGCCTAACGCTGGCGCCGAAAAACGGCGCATCAGCGTTTTTCTTGCTTCGCAAGAAACCGGAGAAAACGCTAAGCAGTTAGCGTTTTCTCCATTGCGGGGCGCGGCGGGCTTTTTTCAAGCCGAACTTTTTTCTCTCTTTTTCCCTGGCATCCCGCGTCAGCAAGCCGCTGAGCTTAAATATTTTTTTAAGCTCCTGATTCTCTTTGATAATCGCCCGGGCAATCGCCAGTCTTGAAGCTTCTGCCTGACCCCTGACACCCCCGCCTCTGGACGTAATCTCAACGCCGAATTTTCCCAAAAGGTCTGCAACTTTCAAAGGCTCTTGAACGATTTTTTGCATCTCCAAAATGGGGAAATAATCATTCAGGGTTTTGCCGTTTATCAAAATCTCTTTTTTGGAACGATAAAGCTTGGCGACAGCGGTCGCTCTTTTTCTTCTGCCCAAAGCTCTCAGATATCTGTCTTCCGCAAGAACCGCTTTTTTCGGCTCTTTGACGGCTTTTTCCGAGTCGGCTTTTTTTATTCTTGGCTTTGTCGTCGCCGGGGTCTTTCTTGTTTTTTTCTCAACCATAGATTTGACTAAACAAACGTAACTCTCTTTAATAACTTATCGCGCCACTTGTTTTTCGGCAGCATCCCCCGCAAAACTTTCTTGAAAAGGCTTTCCGGATTTTTGACAAAAAGCTCTTTAAGCTTTTCAATTTTCATGTTGCCGATGTAGCCGGTGTGGCGGTAATAAAGTTTCTGATTGTATTTCCGGCCGGTAAACCTGAGTTTTTTGATGTTTCTTATCTTAACTTCCCGGTTCAGAGGCAGGTTCGTGGCATAATGCGGAGAATCTTTGCCGGTCAAAATGCCAACCAAAGCAGTTGCCAGCCTGCCCATGGTCTTGCCGTCGGCGTCAAACTCGTAAATTTTCTTTGTTTCTTTCTCCATGATAACTATGACTTCTTGGCCGGTTTTAATTCTTCAAAAACAAAGCTGATGGAAGCCATTGGCGAAGCGTCCCTCATCCGCCTCGGCAACTTGACGATTCTGGTGTAGCCGCCGCGCCTTTCCTTGAATCTCGGCGCCAGGTCTTTGAAAACTTTTTCCGCGGACGATTTCGGCAATCTTTTCAAAAGTAAACGATAACTCGCCAAATTCTGCTTTTTCCCCAAAGTAATCAACGGAGCGACTTTTTTGTGAATCTCTTTTGCCCGCGACAAAGTCGTCGTGATTTTCTCTTTCATCACCAAATTATGAGCTAAGCCTTTCAAAAAAGCCCTTTTGTCCCCGAGTTTCTTGCCGAATTTTCTGCCTCTTTTCTGATGTCTCATTGTTTTTTAACTGATAAACGCTTGTCCGACTGAACTCCGCCTTCGGCGGAGTTGGGCGGGATTACTTTATTTCAAACTGACTCCGTATTCTTTGGCGATTTTTTTAACCTCTTCAATAGCTTTAGCTCCCAAGCCCTTGAAAGCTTTGAGCTTGTCCGGGCTGATTTTTGACAGGTCGCCGATGGTTTTTATCCGGTGCTGTTTCAAAACCGCCAAAACTCTGCCTGAAAGCCCGGTCTCCTCAAGAGAAACACTCTCAACTTCCGAGCTGTCTCTTAACGAAGAAAAAGAGCTTGGACCGTCTTCGCCGGCCTCATCCAGCGCATCAAGCTTCAAACTTGAAAACTGGTCAAGAAGAATGCCAAGCGAATAATCAAAAGCCTGGAGCGGCTGGATTGTGCCGTCGGTTTTGATGAAAAACCGCAGGCGGTTGTAGTTGGTTTTTTCGCCGACGCGCATGTCTTCCAGTTCAGTGTTCACCAGAATCACCGGAGAAAAATTGGCGTCAATCTCAATCATGCCGATCGGCAGCTTTTCTTTTTTCCGGCGCTCTTCAACCGTGGAATAACCGATTCCTTTTTCCACCACGATCTCCAGCTCAAAAACAGCTTTCTTGTCCGTCAGCGTGGCGATCTCCGCTTCCGGATTGACAATCTCAACCTGAGAGTTTTTATTGAAGTCTTTGGCTTTGACGGTTTTTTCGCCCTTGACTTTAAGCGTCAGGCTTTGCGGTTCGTCGGAAAAAACTTTAAAGCGGAGCTTTTTCAGATTAAGGGAAATCTCAATCAAATCTTCCTGAACGTGCGGCACAGACGAAAACTCGTGGGCCGCCGAGTTCAAACGGAACGAAGTCACCGCGGCGCCTTCGCAAGAAGAAAGCATGACGCGCCTCAGGGCCGTGCCCAAAGTCAGGCCGTAGCCGGGATAAAGGCCTTCAATTTCAACGACCGCCTCAAAGGCGTCGCTCGAAACCACTTTCGGTTTTTGGGGCAATGAAATCATAGTTTAAATTAAATAATTATTTTTTATTACTTATTATCTTGAGAAATATTCAATCACCAAAGGAAGATTGAAGTTTGTTTTCGCTTCGTCAAGACTCGGAAACGCTACGACTTTAAAACTCAGTTTGCCGGCGTCGACTTGAAGCCAGGTCGGCGTTTCGCGTTTCTTGAACCTTTCCGCCATGCCTTCAAAAAGATTTTTGGATTTTGAAGACTCAACCACGGAAACTTCGTCGCCGATTTTCAAACTGATTGAAGGGATATTGACTTTCCGGCCTTTCAAAGCCAGATGGCCGTGAGAAATCATCTGCCTGGCAATGCTTCTTGAAACCGCGATGCCTGACTGATAAAGCGCGTTGTCAATTCTCATCTCCAGAAGCCTGAACAAAACTTCAGGCGCGGAAAGTTTCTGCGACTTTCTCGCCGCCTCGGCGTATCTTTTAATTTGTTTGTTTTCCAATCCGTAAAACAGCTTGATTTTCTGTTTTTCTTTCAGCTGGGTGCCGAATTCGGAAATATTCCGCCTCCGCTTTCCGTGCATGCCGGGCGGATAAGGCCGTCTGATCATCGCGGATTTCGGAGACGCTGACCTTTCAGCTTTGAGAAAAAGATTCTCGCCCAAAGCTCTGCTCTTTTTTTCTTTTGGTCCGGTAACAAATGGCATATTAAATAATTTTCAATTCTCAATTTTCAATTTTCAAAAATTAAACTCTGCGGGCCTTTTTCTTGCGCGGGCCGTTGTGGGCAATCGGAGTGACGTCTCTAATCACCTGAATGTTAAGATTGTTGTTAATCAAGGCCCTGACGGCCGCTTCCCGGCCGCCGCCGACGCCTTTGACGAAAATGGAGACTTTCCCCAGATCAAACTTTTTCAGTTTTTGAAGCAGGCCGTCGACAATACTCGTCGCCGCGTACGGCGTCGCTTTCCTCGGACCTTTGAAGCCGAGATTCCCGGCCGAACTCCAGGCCAAAACATTGCCCTTGTCGTCTGTCACGGTAATCAAAGTGTTGTTGTAACTTGAAGCAATATAAAACTTGCTTGATTCAAGTTTTTTTGACTGCGCCGCGCCGCCGGATTTTTTGATGTTTGTCTCAATTTTTTCCTGCTCTTTCAGCGTCTCGGAAACGTTTTCTTTTATGACTGCTTTTTTACCCATGGTTATTGATTAAGTCTTTTGCCCCGGGGCTTTCTTGCCCGAAGTCATTGTCACTCTCTTGTTGCCGCGGACCGTTCTTGAGTTATGCTTGGTTTTCTGGCCCCTGACCGGCAGCCTCTTGGCGTGCCTTGAACCGCGGTAGCTTTTTATGTCTTTCAGTCTTTTAATATTGGAAAAAATCTCTCTTCTCAGGTCGCCTTCAATCTTGTGGCTTTTTTCAATCACTTCTTTTAAAGCGTTGGTGTCGCTGGACGTCAAGTCTTTGGCTTTTTTGTCCGGATTGAGTTTCGCTTTTTGAATGATTTTTTTCGCCAAAGACGGGCCAATGCCAAAAACATAGGTTAAAGCAACTTCAATTCTTTTTTCATCGGGAATGTTAACGCCTAAAAAACGCATGGGGATTTGTTTCAAACGGTCAAGGTTTTAACCTTGCCTTTGTTTGTGTTTTGGATTTTCGCAAATAATATAAACCCGGCCCTTACGGCGGACAACTTTGCACTTGCTGCATCTTTTTTTAACTGAAGCTCTGACTTTCATCTTGACTGATTTTTGTTTGGAAAATAAAAAAGGCCCCTAACGGCGGAAAACAATCCTTCCCCGCTTCTCATCGTAGGAAGAAACCTCAACCGTCACCCTGTCGCCAACTGTCACCTTAATGAAGTTTATCCTCATTTTCCCGGCAAGATGGGCTAAGACCTCTTTGCCGTTTTCCAGTTCAACTTTAAAAAAAGCGTTCGGCAATGCCTCGGTAATTGTTCCGTCAACGCGGTAGTTCTTCTTATCTGCCATAATTTAAAGGCTTTTCCATTATAGTAAAAATAGGCTGAAAAATCAAGCCAATCAGGCTGGCGGCCCGAGTTTTGAACCAAAAGGGAAAATTCCGGGTTTTACTCAATCTCATCTTTAATCAACCTGGATTTTTATGGCATCAATGTTTTTCGGAGAGCTCCTGACCCAGAAAGGCCAGACAGAGACCCTGATTTTTTGGACGCCTTCAAGCTTTAAAAGCTCTTTTTTGAGCTCTTCAATGTTTTTGCCCGCGATTTTCTGTTTGAACTCCAGGGTGTCCACCACAGCGCTCAAATCTCTTTTGACATTGGCTGTCAGGCTGATGGTTGATTTTTCAAAATCAACTTCGGGATTTTCGTAAAGTATCTGGTAAGAAGCAGAGCTTAAATCAACTTTAAATCCCTGTGTTTCCGTCATCTTCGCTTCAATCGTTCTTTTAAGCTCGTTTTCGTCAAAAACAAAGATGGCCAAAGAACCGGAGATTGTCGCTTTCAGCTTTTCGGCCACTTCACCGACCGCCGACGTGGTTATTTTCCCCAGATCAAACCTGACGGCTTTGTCCAAAAGTTTCAGGCTTTCCGGGGCCTGGCTTAAAGCCTCGCTTTTCGCTTTCTCATAAGCGTACTCAGTGATTTTTTCTTTGGCGAGCTTGATGTCGTCGGCGGAAACCGCGGTCGTCAAACCTGAAGCGCCGCCGGAAAAAGGATTTTCTGAAACGCCGTAAATATTATTGAACTTCGCTGAACCGGAAAAAGCCGGAATCGCGAATCTGACAGGCCCAAGATTGTAATCCGGGCCGGCTTGGTCGGCTTTCAGCTGGGCGGAAATCTTGCCGGAAACAATTTTACCGGCTTCAGTGGTGTAGCCCGGCACGACTGTCCTTGAAACCAAACGGAAGATTTTCTTGTCCGGAGATTCAAACCTTGTTCCGGCGACCAAAATCTGGGAACTGGCGGAGTTTTCATTGTAAATAACAATCTCGCCCGAAGCGAAGCTTGAGCCCTGGCCCTGCCCGGTGGCCGGGTAATCCTGGGTGTAAGAAAAAGACTTTTCAAACTGGTAAACCGGCAGTTCAATGCTGCCACCCGAACCAAGCTCGCCTGGTTTTTTGAAAGTTACTCTGAAGCTTTGCGACTGAGTTTCTTTTTTCGTCTCAATGCCGATGTCCACCCGGCTGATGGTGGAACCGAACGCCCAAACCGCAAAAATCAAACCAGAGACCGCGCTGATAATCAAAGCTGGTTTAAAAAATCTTCTTGGTTTTTTTGCTTTCGGCAAAACCGAAAACGGCGCGGATTCAAAAGGTTGTTGAACAGTTTCCGGAATCATAACTTCCGGCTCTGAATTTGAAATCATGGTTTCAGCCAGAGGCTTTTCTTTTGGCGTTCTTTTGGAAAGTTTTGTCTTTGCCGACGCTCCTGAATTATGAGTGATTGTTTTCAAAAACTCGTCTTCCAAAGACGGCCTTGCCTCATTGGCTTCAAGCTCTTGTTCGGACTGCGGCCTTGGCGAAGAGTTTTTTACTTTAATATCAATGATTCTTTTGGCCATCCCGTTACTAAAATTTTGGCAATCGCAAGACTAAAGTCAAGCAAACTCCAAAATTAAAATAATTAATTATTGACTCATTTTATACGCCCGCTTTTTTGGCGATTCAGAAAAAAGCCAAAATTTAGTACGGGACAAGTAATAAAAAATTATATCACGAAACTTGCCTTTACGATATCACGGCGCGGATTCTTTTAATTCCCTGGCCGATTGACTCAACTTTCTGGATTTTCAGGCCTTTGATCTCGCCGGTGTTTTCAACGTGCGGCCCGCCGCAGATCTCCACCGAAAAATAGTTTTCCGGAACCCCGACAAAATAAACCTTCACTTTTTCGCCGTATTTGCTCTCAAAAACGCCCAAAGCGCCAAGTTGTTTGGCTTTTTCCAGCTCCATTTCCTCAAAATGAACCGGTAATGATTCTTTGATTTTTTCGTTGATTAAATCCTCAACCTGCTTTATTTGATCAGGAGTAATTTCTTTTGGGTGCGGAAAATCAAACCGCAGCCGCTCTGCCGTGATGTTTGAGCCTTTTTGATAAACATGCTCGCCAAGAACCTTTCTTAACGCCGCCTGCAAAAGGTGAGTGGCGGAGTGATATCTGGTTGAGATTTCAGAGTGATCCTGCAAACCGCCTTTGAAAACTCCGGCTGACGCCCGACGCGAAAGCTCCTGATGTTTTTTCATTTCTTCTTCAAATTCTTTCTCATCAACTATTAATAGCCTTTTGGCAAGTTCCTCTTGAATCATTTCTAGAGGAAAACCGTAAGATTGATAAATAAAAAAAGCTTTTTTCGCATCAACTCTATTGAAAGTCTTGATTTCTTGTCCAGGGGCTATTCTCTGGATCTCGCCAACTAGGAAAAGTTTGTTTAACTCCCTCAAACCAGCTTCCAAAGTTTTTGAAAACCTTTCTTCTTCCTTGTCCAACTCTGATTTAATAAACTCTTTGTTTTTCAAAACTTCCGGATAAGCGCCTTGATAAGTCTTAATCACGGTTTCGGAAATTTCCGAACAAAAAGGTTTATCCATGCCAAGCTGTTTGCCATACCTGACCGCTCGCCTGATTAACCGCCGCAGAACATAACCACGTTCAGTGTTTGACGGTTCAAGTTTTTCCGCCAAAACAAAAACTGAAGCTGTCAAGTGGTCAGCAATGATTCTCATGGCCTTGGTGATTTCTTCAAGCTCAAGATATTTTTTTCCGGAAAGTTTTTCAATTTCCTGAATGACCGGAAAATAAAGATCAGTTTGATAATTGTCAAAAACGCTATTCAAGACCGCGACTGTTCTGGCCAAACCCATGCCCGTGTCAACGTTTTGCTGTTTCAAAAGTTCAAAACTGCCGTCAATCTTTTTATTGTACTGCATGAAAACATTGTTCCAAACCTCCACCCAGCGGGCGTCATCACTCTCAAAAACATCAGGCACTAATTCTTTGCCAGTCCAGTAAAATATCTCCGTATCCGGACCGCACGGCCCGCTCAACCCTGCCGGACCCCACCAGTTGTTTTTTCTTGGTAAATAAGAAATTCTCGATTCCGATATACCCAAAGATTTCCAAATTTCAGCAGAATCATTGTCTTTTGGCACCGCCTGCCCTGAGCCTGTCGAAGGGTCGCCGGCGAACACTGAAACCGCCAGTTTTTCTTTTTCCAAACCAAGCCATTTTGAAGACGTTAAAAACTCCAAGCTCCACTCAATCGCGTCTTTTTTGAAATAATCTCCCAAAGACCAGTTGCCAAGCATCTCAAAAAAAGTCTGATGAACCGTATCGCCAACCTCGTCAATATCGTCAGTGCGCAGGCATTTCTGGACATTGACCAGCCTTTTGCCGCCCGGATGCTTTTCGCCCATTAAATAAGGTACCAAAGGATGCATGCCGGCAGTCGTAAAAAGCACGGTTGGGTCGTTTTCCGGAATTAAAGAAGCGCTGGAAATAATCGTATGGCCTTTTTCCTTGAAAAAATCAAGGTATTTTTGACGCAGCTGTTTGGCGGTAATCTTCATGTTGAATGATTGAGATTATAGCAAAAAACCGCTGTTTTTTTAACCTCTCTAATAAATCTTGACTTTTTGGATATATGTGATATAATGTATCTAGTGACGGGATGGCTTTCTGCGCCACTCTTCCCAGCTTGTTCGCTCATTTTCCGGTTTACACCCGTGAAAAGAGCGACAATACGTGACCAGAGAAAAGCAAAGCGTACCCGTCCAAAAAAACGCGCTCTCCGGAGCGCGTTTTCACTATTTTTAATTACTTGATTGTTCGTTTCAGATAACAGATACTTATATTAATAAAGGAGGTTGCCATGACAAAGATTTATCTGTCTGTTCCTCACACTTTGTCATGGGAAGAGGCTCTGAGCCGCCGCAGCCGCCTGGCTTACTCTCTGTTCTTGGTTTTCGGTGTTAAAAATCTCGAGATTAAGTGGGACCGCAACGCCGCCGAGTTCAGTTACTGGAAAGACCACAAACACAAGACCAAAGACTCGGTTTCTCTGGCAGGCGTCATCGCCATTGCCAAAGAAAAAGTTTTGGTCAACGCTTCAAGCAAAAACGGCGCTGAAAACGCCGACAAGATTGCGGAAAAAATCAAACAAGCGGTAAAAAAGGAGTTTGCGACAGATTAAAGGTTCAGAGCCGTTCCCTAGTCCCCCGTGCATAAAATTGCGTGGGGGATTAATTTTTTGTGATATAATTAAAATATGAAATCAAAATTTAAGATCAAATTTAATCTCAATCCTCTTTACGTCTTTCTTTTCACTATTAACACGGAACAAGAAGAAGAACCGTTTAAGGGTTGGGCAGATTTTACCAATAAAATATGGGAAGAAGATTCTAAAGTCTTCCTGCTTTTAGCGGGTGCTGCTGAGCGCGTCTTGTTTATTAAGAATAAAATTGAATATAAAAATGCTTATGCGAGAAAACTAAAAATGCTCGCAAAAATCAAAAAAGCCCCCGAATATAAACGCCTAATCAAGGAGTCGAAAAAATACCTAAGGTTCGTTAAGACTCAATGGAGGAAAAATGAAAAAAGGGCAACGAGTTTATTGCAGGAATTATCGGGACTGCCTCTGCCACAACATACGGTTACGGTTAATATTACCCACCCCAAACTTCGTAATGGAGTGACCTTCGACGACAAAAACATTGTTTGGGGGCACTCAGAAGATTTTAGGAATTATTCCACTGTTTATATCTGCCACGAGATTCTTCATATTATGACAAAAAATAATAATTCAGATATCTTTCACGCGGTGATTGAACTTCTGGCAGATAACGAGATCAGGATTAGACTAAATAAAAAAGGGAGGTATTTTCAGTACGACGGCCACAAATATCTCAAACGAATAGAGAGAAAGCTCCTCCCCTCATGGAAACAATATCTTAAACAAGATAACAAAAATATGCTGGAGTTTATCGAAAAACATAAAAAGAAATAAAAGAGGCTAGTTAATTAGCCTCTTTTTTCTTACTCATTACTACAAGGATCGTATTTGCATCTTGGCTGCTGCCCATAAAGACCAAGCCCAAAGTTTATACTCAAGGCACGACAGTCCATACAAGCATACCGAAACTCACAATCACGGCATCGTTCAACATAATCCAAGGTGATGTTCCAGTATTGCCTTTCCAGCACTTGAACTACGGATTTCACGCTTCCTTGCTTTAAATTGCCCACTGTCTGCTCTCTAGCAAAAACACAAGGAAACACATCTCCTTCCGCGGTAACAGCCATTTCCCCTCTCCAACAAGGGTTGACCATCCTTGCCTGGTGAAAAAACTGTGGCGTAACTGTAAAGCAAAACCCGTACTGCATTGGAATGCGAGGTTCGATTGCGTTACTACACCCTCGACCAACGGGACGAACATCGTCAGGTTCGAAATCCCCACCTTCCAAAAGCAGCCCTTCACGACGCAGAAACGCTTCAATCTCTCCCATATCGTTTTCGTTCTGGTTCATTCTGATAACACCAATCCGAAAATCGATACCGAGTCCCTGAATTTTTTTTATGTTGTGATACCAACGCTTGAAGCTTCCCGCAATCTGGGTGCAGGCATCGTGAACTTCTGGACAATGACCTAATAAAGTCGTAGCGACATGAATTCCGTAATGCTTTATTCTGTCAATATCTTTATCCTTCAGAAGGGTCAAGTTTGTGAAAATCTCAATGTCTGAAAAACCAAGAGTCACGGCGCATTCAACCATTCTCCAGAGTTGTCGATGCATGAAGGGTTCACCGCCAACAAACTGGACGCGTTCACAACCAAACTGCCTGGCCTCTTTTAAAGTTCTTTGGGCAATTCTCACATCCATAAAGACTTTCAATAGAGGACAAAAACCTCCATAACAATGGATGCATTTCTGGTTACATTGGTTGGTTACCTCAAGCCAAAGGAACTCAAGCATGGGCACGGTTCCGGTTTTCATAACAGAGGTATCTTGATGGAAAAGCCTTCCATCAATACCGTTGTCTCTGATCAACCGGAAGACGCTGGACGCATAATTTTCTAAAAAGACGAGTTTCTCCTCAACATTTTCGTCTTCTTGAGCAAGGGCGAACAATAATTCACCACTAGCCGAATCAATACTGACCAGAGATTCCTCCAGAAGATCGTACAGCGCCCACTTTCGCGCACCCTCAACAATAAATAGGTGATCCCCAATACTTACAGCCTTCCTGTTGTTTTGAGTTGGTACTGACAAATCACACCTACTTTCTGATTTCAATCTTCCTGAGGCCGGGGTTCCGGCCTCAGGGTTTATACATGATGAACCGAGAAAAGATATGAAATCCCTCCTATTTGCGCTTCGGTTTACACGGAGTGCATCCTGGCTTACAGCATTGTGCCAGGATAGTCCGCCTTACCTTCCGCGGTTCAACGACGGTCTTCCCGCGTTTGGAAATTGATCTCCAAAGCGGTACTTTGGCGTTGGTCGCCAGAACAGTCAGCTTACTGGTTGCCATATGGCACCTCCTTTATTCTTGTAATGTGTAGATTATGCTACTTTTATTCTTCTTTGTCAAAGATTTAACAAAAGGTTAAATCCCTACCGCTCAAGCAATAATTCCTCCGCCCAGCATCTGCCTGCCTTTGTAAAACACGATTGACTGACCGGGCGTAATGCCGACCGCCGGTTTTTTGAAAACAACTCTCATCTCTCCTTTCTCATCTCTGGTTATCTTTACTTTTTCTAGCGGCTGACGATAACGATATCTCGCTGAACACTTGATCGGATATTTTATGGAAAGATTTACCCAGCTGGCATTTTTTACAAAAATGCGCGCGGGAAAAAACTTTGACAAGTCTCTTTTTATTGCCACAGACAAAATGTTTTTCTTGACGTCTTTTGCGGCAACGAAAAGAGGTTCGCCAAAGCCGACGTTAATGCCGTGCCGCTGCCCCAGAGTGAAAAGATGCGCGCCTTGATGAAACCCGACAGTTTTTTCAATTCTTTTGTTTCCTTTGCCAAAACTCACCAGAACAATCGCGCCGGTTTTTTCTTTGATAAAAGGCTTCAAAAACTTTTTCAAACTGACTTTGCCGACAAAACACAGCCCCTGGGAATCTTTTCTTTCAGCGTTCGGCAAACCGGCGATTGAAGCCAGTTTTCTGACTTCTGGCTTGGTTAAGTCTCCCAGCGGGAAAATGCAATACTTTAATTGATTTTGTTTCAATGTCCACAAAAAATACGATTGGTCTTTGTTGTTATCTTTGGCAATAAACAAAGAAACAGAATTCGGCCGAGAGAAGTTCTCGGAGCCCCGACGAGCTTGGTCTCCCGCTTTGCGGGAGTCGTCGGGGCGAGAGCACAGCTGGTTTTTAACCGCTGGAGTTAAAAAACCAGTGGTTCGATCGGCTGGATTCTGTTTCAGCTTCACATAATGTCCGGTGGCGATAAAATCCGCGCCGAGTTTTCGGGCTTTTTCCAAAAACAGCCCGAACTTTATTTCTTTGTTGCAAAGCACGTCCGGATTCGGAGTTTTGCCGCTTTTGTAATTTTCAATGAAATCAGTAAAAACGATTTTCTGGTAATCTTTTTCAAAATCCCAGGTATAAAAAGGAATCTTAATCTTCGCCGCGGCTTGCCGGGCCTGCCTTTGGTCTTCTTCCCACGGGCAGTAAATCACACCGGGGAGCTTTTTCGTCCAGTTTTTCATGTAAACGCCGACAACATCAAAACCCTGCTGTTTCAAAAGCAAAGCCGCCACCGAGCTGTCCACTCCTCCACTCATGGCTACAAAAACCAACGGGATTTTTTGAGATAATTTCGGCATAGGCATTAAACCAGCTGGTTTGCCGGTTTTAAACAAGATTAGCTTAAAAATAAAATCACTCAGTTTTCTCTTGGGCGTCCGGCTCCTGATTGGTTTCCGGCTCGGGTTTTTTCTCTGTTTTTTTGCCGGTGATGATGTTTTTCAGCATCTCGGAAAGGCTTTGTTTTTTGTCTTTTTTCTCTTCTTTGCCTTTTTTGAGATTTTTCAGGCATTTTTTGCAGTAAATCGAGCGTTTCGGATCAGGCTGGAAAGGCACCCTGACTTCCCGGCCGCAAGAACTGCAGGTGGCTTCAAACAAAACACCGCTCATGGAAGCGAAGTTGCTTTCCTGGGGCTCAAACTTGTCTTCTTCAATGTTTTCCGGATTAGCCGGCTGCAGCCATTCAGCAATCTCGGCTTGGACGATTTTTTTGTTGGTCCCGTATTTAAGCTGGCAAAGATTAATGATTTCTTTGGCGTAGCTCACCGGCGGAAGATTCTGCGGCGGCAAAGTTGAAGCCAAAAACGGCGACGACGTAATGCCGTCAATCATCATCTTGGTGTAAAAATAATGGTTCGGCAGATTAACCAGATCCTGGACGCCGATATTCGGCAAAAACTGCGGCTCAATTATTTCGGCGTCTTTGGCGCCGACCCGGAAATTAATGTGCGTGCCGACATTGCCGAAAATGGCGGCGGTAATCTCTTCCGGAACCTGCTCAATATACTGATGCCCCATAATCAGGCTCAAACGATATTTTCTTGCCTCCGCCAGAATCTTCACAAACGACTCCGTGGCAAAGTTCTGAAACTCGTCAATAATCAAACAAAAATCCCGCCGTTTGCTTTCCGGAATGTCAATCCGCGACATCGCCGCCTGCTGGATTTTCGTCACCAATAAACCGCCCAAAAGCTGGGCATTGGTTTCGCCCACAAGACCGACCGGCAAACGAATAATCAAGATTTTATTTGAATCAATAATCTCGCGCAGGTTAATCTTTGTTTTTTTCTGGCCGATGATGTTCCTGATTAACGGATTGGAAGTAAACTGGCCGACTTTGTTCTGGATTGGCGCGATTGCCTCAACCTGAAACCGGTCGTGGTATCTGGCAAACTCGTTCGTCCAAAAAGCTTTGACCACCGGGTCTTGCAACCCGGAAACAATCATTTTGCGGTAGTCTTTGTCGGAAAGCATGCGGTTGATTGCCAAAAGAGTTGAGTCCGGATATTCAAGCAACGCCAAAAGAGTGTTGTTCAAAATATACTCCATTCTGGCTGACCAGACATCCGGCCAGATTTTTTTGAAAACCGACAAAAGCCCGGAAGCGACGTTGTGGCGGAAATCAAAAGCAACGTTTTCCATGACATTGAACGCAATCGGAAACTCGGTGTCCGAAGGATTGATGTAAACCACATCGTCAATCCTTTCTTTCGGCACAAAATCAAGCAGCCTTTCGGAAAATTCGCCGTGCGGGTCAATCACGCCGACGCCGCGGTTATTCTGGATATGGTAAATCGCCATCGTATCCAGCAAAGTTGTTTTGCCGGAACCGGTCATACCAATGACATAAACATGGCGCCGCAAATCGTCAATCTTAATGCCAAAAGCCGTCCGCTTGTTCCTGAACTCGGCTTCGCCGATTAAAATCCTGTCTTCTTCACTATTCATTAAAATAATTTATTCTACTTTCTATTTTCTATTTTCAAGTTTCTAGATTCTATTTAGATCACCGGCAAGTTTGGCGGCGGCTCGTATTTCTTGGTCTGAACGCGATAAAGTCTCGGCGCGCCGGTCTGGGTCAGCGGGAAATGATACAAAGTCGCCAGTTCGTCCGTGGCAAAAATCATTTTTTTCATAATGTTCTCTTCGTCATCGTCTTCAAGAGCAAACTGCGGCGCCGGATCAGGCAACCTTGATTCATAAGCCTTGAAAAGATTGTTCGCGTCCTGGTAATCCAGACTGTCGCCCAAAACCCATTTAATCAGGAAAAACCTGGTTTTACGCTTGTTTTTGAAACCGTTGAGGTTTGCCAGGGTAAAGCTCCGGAAATAAGAGTTAATCGCCGCGCTTTTCTGGTCTTTTTCAAAAGAAGCTTTCGGGGCGAGATAAATAACCCTGACGACGGCTTCAAAAACTGTTTTTGAAACTTTGTTTTCCGCCCGCTCAACTTTCATTCTTTCGCCGCCCGACGGGCCTTCTTTTTTCTCTTCTTTTTTTTCTTCTTTGGCCGGCTCGGCTTGAGGACTGGTAAGCGAACCAAGGTCTTTGGCAAAACCTTTGACGACATTGGCTGACTCGTCGGCCAGGCCTTTGGCAATCTGCTTCAAGCCGCCCGGCTCTTTGGCTTCTTCTTTTTTGCCCAAAAGCTTGTCAATTTCTTTTTTGGTTTTTTCTTTCCAGGAATCGGACAACGGCTTGGTCAAGCCCCGCAGGACCATCTGCATCCAAATCTCTTCGCCGTTTTCCAGACCGCTCAAAACCTCCAAAAACGGCGCCATTGAGTCAAGCCGCCTTTCTTCAACCCGCTCTTCAAAAAATTCGTAAGTTTTAATCGGGAAAACCGGCGACTCGTTCAAAGTCAATTCCGCCGCCCAGATGTTGTAATAATTGTTCGGCAAAGAAGAAAATCTTTTGACGTAATCTTCAATCTCGGTTATCTCCACCTGCGGATACTGCGAACGGAACTGAGCTTCAATCAAGTTCTTGAATTTTTTCGGCGTGTGGATAATAAACGAAATCCCCTCTCTGGTGCCAAGAATCTCAAAAGAAACCCAAAGCGGCACTTCGCCTTTTTTAAAAGGAATCTTCCGGTCCAAAAGCTCTTCCAGCCAGGTGTCCGGCGTTGAAGCAATCACTGACAAGCCGGTGAAAACCTGGTCCATGACTTTCGGCGTCGTCAAAACGTCCTGCGGAATTTTCAGCTCAAGGTTAATCCACTCAATGCTTTCTTTGAACTTTTCCTGGTTGTAATTTATCCAAAACTCCAAAGCAACGTAAAACGCGACAAACGGCAAAAACAGCCACCACCAGTCCACAAAAGCGCCCCACAAAGCCAGGAAAATGCCTTCAATCAAGCTGTTGGAAAATAAAAAATTATACAAGCTGTCCATGCTCTTTTAATTTTACCCTGTAGTGAAGTTTTGACAACATTATTTCCGATTGATTATCCGGGGACTCTTTTTCTACTAAAAATACAGCAGAACTCTGCCGCCAAACTCAGTTTAACACAATGTTTATGAAGGAACGTCAAAACTCTACTACGGGGTTTACCCCGTTAAAAACCAATCGTCCACTGGGTTTTTTGCACTTGAAAGATTAAGCTTCCTGGACGCTCTGTTTTTCCCTTTTGAGCGTGTATTTTTTGTCTTTGGTTTTTTCAAAATAAGCCTTGTTCTGAAGGTTGATGAAAATCGTTGAATCTTTGACCAAACGATGCTGTTTGATGGCGGCAATGATTTCCTGCAAGTTCAAAGGCTTTCTTGCCCGCTTCAAAACCTGGGCAATCACTTCTTTGACCGTGCCTTTTTGATAACCCCATTCCGACAAAGCGTAAATGCCGCGGCCAACCAAAACAAAACCTTTGTTTTTTATCAGTTCGTTATGAACTGTCTGCGCCTCAACGGTTTTTTGCCAAACCGGATGAAAACTTGAAGCGCTTCTGGCGTATTCGTTCATGGTTTTCGCCAGGTCGCGGAAATGCATCGGCGATTCTTTGGTCTTCAAAACCAAATAAGCTTTGTCGCCGACGTTTGCCGGCGCCACTTCCAGATGGCGTTCCGAACCAATGTAGCCGAACGGGCTGAAAGAAATCACCGGGCTCAAGCAGACATAAGACATCAAGTTTCCGGTCGTCAGATTGGAAAGCCCGGAAGCTTTCGCGATTTCCCGAATGAATTTTTCAAAGCCTTCAACCGGCAAAGGAGATTTTCTTGACTGAATGCCTTTGTTGATTTTTTTGACAAACTCCAAAACTTTCTGAACGAATTTCTTGTCGTTCGCCCAAAACGCCAAATGGCTTTCGTCTTCCGCAAAATAAGTTATTTTTTTGTTCAGAAAAACCAAAAAACGGATTTTCAAAACTTCGTCTTCCGAAACGTCAAAAAGATAAGAAAGCTCTTTGAGAAATCTTTGCTCTTCGCGGATGCCTTTGAAATTCGCCAAGTGTCCCTCAACGACTTTCAAAAAATCGTCCAGCAAAGAAGATTTTGATAAAAATTTGTTGATTTGTTTAAAACCCGCGGTTTCCAGCTGCCTGACTCTTTCGCGGGTAATGTTCAAGCTCTTGCCGATGGCTTCCAAAGTTTTGGTGTAGCCGGTTTCAAGGCCGAGCCTGGCGGAAACGATTTCTTTCGTCCGGTCCGGAAGCTGTTCCAGGATTTTGTCAACGATTTTCTGAATCATATTCGTCTAATTTTTGTTCAATAAAAAGGCGGAAAATGCCTAACCCTTATCTTTTAATAGAATATCACATTTATACCCCAAGGTCAATAACTGAAAAGCCCGGAACTTCAAGATTCCAGCTTTTCTTTGGTTTTAAAATCTTTGTTCACTTTTTTCCAAAACTGCTTTTTCTCCCTTTGGTAATCAAGGCTTTTCTTTTGTTCAACGAATCTAGCTTCGCTCTTGAGTTTGAGCCAGCTTTTGTACCGCTCAAAAGAAAGCTCTTTGTTTTCCACGGCTTTAAGAATGGCGCAGCCTTTTGAGCTTTGATGGTCGCAGTCGGAAAACTGGCAGTTTGAGCTCATTTTCTCAATCTCTTCAAAAAAATCGCTGACGCTGTCTAAAGACGCCAAAATCTGAAGCTCGCGCATGCCCGGGGTGTCAATCACCAAAAAACCTTCCGGCAGAACGAAAAGTTCGCGTTTAGTGGTCGTGTGCCTGCCTTTTGAGTCTTTCCCCCTGACTTCCTTCGTCGGCAAAACTGTTTCTTTCAAAAAACGGTTGATGATGCTTGACTTACCGACTCCCGAAGAGCCGATGAAAACCGCGGTCTCGCCCGGCTTCATCAAACCCGCCAGCTCTTTTAAACCAGCTCCGGTTTTGGCGCTGGTCAGAACAACTTTTTCTTTTGCCAGCCTGGTTTTTATTTTCCGCAAAACAGAGTCCCCGGCGTTCAGGTCAAGTTTGTTAAAAACAACCACCGGCTCAACGCCGCCGTCCCTGACCGCCACCAAATACCTTTCCAACCGGTTCAGATTAAAGTTGTTGTCCAGGCCCTGGACCAAAAACGCTTTGTCAATGTTTGCCGCAATCACCTGCTCTTCAATCGCCTGGCCGGGCTTCGGGTCTTTCCTTGAAATCTTTGAAAACCGCGGCAAAACTTTTTCCAGCAAAACTTTTTTTTCGCCTTTAAGTTTTTTGAACAAAACCCAGTCGCCGGTTTTCGGCATGGCGCTTTTTCTGGAAAAGCTTTTCAAAATAATGCCTTCAACTTCGCCGAAAGCCGTGTAAAGAATCCAGTTTTTGCGGTTCTCAACAGCCACCCGGCCAATCAGTTCTTCTTTGACGCCAAGCTCTCCGCCAATTTTATTTTTATAGTTTTCAAAACCCCAATGAGACAAGTTCATCCCGTTAGAAGCAGATCGCGATCTTAAAAAGACGAAATCTGCAAATTAATGTTATATTTTCCTGTTTAATCTAATTACATTCTTTTTCCCATTATTTCCCGCGGCGATCGCGGCTTCTAACGGGATTCATTTTCAGGAATTAAACAATCACCATGCCGATTATTCCCGCCAGCAAAACGTAAATCAGGCAAGGGACAAAGATTTTTTTGATAATTTCGGCTTCTTTGTTTTTCAAGCCGACAACAGTTTCCGCGGCAAGCATATCCGCCAGAGCAATCATATTGCCAGCCGCGCCGCCGACCAAAGCCAGGGCCAGAATAATCTGCGAGTTCATTGAAAGTTCAAACGCCGCCTGGGCAAGAAACCCGCCAAACAAAAGATTTGAGATGGTTGCCGAACCTGTCAGAAAACTGCCGAACGCGCCAACAAAAGGCGAAAAAAACGGCAGCCAGCTGGTTTCAAATGTTTTGGCGACAATCGCGATTAACGACGGCAAACCGGAAAAGTTCTGGCCCGAGTTTATCATCAGCTGGACCATTGCCGACATCGCAATAATCACCAAAAACGGCCCGACCGCCTGGCGCAAAGAAAAAACCGCGGTCCGCAAAACCAGCTTTTCAGTTTTACGCCAGGCAGCCACGACCAAGATCCCCGCCAGAATAAATGCCAGCCCGGGATTGAACGCGCTGATTGAATGATTTATCAAAGGAATTTTAAAAGAAATGCCGCTCAAAAAAATCTTTCCCAGAACCAAAAGCAGAACCAAAAGCCCGTAAGGGAAAACCGTTTTCCGCAACGACAGCTTGGTTTGAAGTTTTTCTTCCGGCCTGACTGTCATCGCGTTTTTCGGCACGAAGATGCCGAGCTTGGTGGAAACAAAAACCAAAAGCACGCCGATAATCGCGCCGATGATTGACGGAAACTCCTGCCCCAAAGGCACAACCAGAATTGAAGGCAGAACAAACGCCAGCCCGGACCAGATTGCGAACGGCACGGCTTCCCAGAAAAGTTTTTTTCTGTCCTGGCGGTGAGAAACCACGGTCCATAACATAAACAGCGGCACAATCAAACCGACAATGTTTATCATTGCGGCGTAAAACGGCACGCTTGAACTTTCCAGCCCGAAAAACCCGATTCTAATCGGCGTCCCGGCCGCGCCGAAAACCACTGAACTACTGTTGCCGAACAAAGAAACAATCGCCGCGTTCAACGGCGCCAGTCCCAGCCCGACCAAAAGCGGCGCGACAATCGCGCTCGGCGTGCCGAATCCGGCCGTGCCTTCAATGAAGTTTTCCAAAAACCAGGCGAGCAAAATCACCTGGATGCGGTGGTCTTTGGAAAACGACTCCAGATAATAAGAAACCGCTTCAATGACGCCGAATCTTTTTAAAATCTCCAAAAAAAATATCGCCCCGCCCAAAATGACAAAAATATCAAACGCGACAAAAAACCCTTTCCCTAAAGAAACAAAAGCCGCCTGCGGCACGATCCGCCAGTAAAAAAACGCCAGGGCCAAGGTCAAGCCGAGCGTCACAAACGAAGTTTTCGCCAACGCCAGATTTTTTTTCAGCAAAAGGTAAATAAAGACCGCAAACGGCGACAAAGAAACTAAAAATGTCAGTGCCTGAGTCATAAAAAGAATTTTAACATGGTTCGGCCACGCTCACCACGAAAGAAAACTTTATTCATTGTCGAGGCTTTGCCACAAAATCCGCGAAGCAAAGCTTTTGTAAGGCGACCATGAAGCAATGATTTTTTCGGCCTTTTTTCTTGACGGTTCTTTTTTAAATCGATAAATTTTCATCAAGCCTTTTCTCAAACCCAGATCACCGAAAGAAAAAATGTCTGGCCTGGCCAGAGTGAACATCAAAAACATCTCACATGTCCACGGACCAATGCCCTTAACAGCAAGTAAACTTTCCCGAACTTCTTCGTCTGTCATCTCGTCAAACTTTGACAATGGCAGTTTTTTGTCCAGCACGGCTTTGGCAAGATATTTAACATATTTGGCTTTGGCGTTAGACATGCCAACGCCGCGCAGTTTTTTGTGCGGCATGGCAGCCACTTTTTTAGCCGTCACTTTATTGCCCGGGAAAAGTTTCTTGAATCTGAGAAAAATCACGCTGGCAACCTTTCCCGAAAGTTGCTGACCAACGATTTCATAACACAAACGGGAGAAATAATTGCCCGGCCTGTCTTTTTTAATTTCCTCAAGTTTGCCGACTTTCAAAGCCCATTTGTACAGGGTTTTGTCTTTTTTCTTGAAATGATTGAGGATTTTTCTCTCCATCGTTTAAGTATAGCAAAACACTTCCCTGTTCTTATCTTGTCAAAATAAACTTGATATGTTATTGTTTAAAAGTTCTCACTCATCTTTGTTTGGGGAAAGGAGGCTAAATCTTATGTCCCCCAAATATCCTCTTGTTGATGTGATTGGCAGCACGTCTGTTGACCACCCGGCGTTTCTGGTCCGCACTGGAATGTTTGTCGGCGCTTACAGTCTGTTCAGCGAACAGCTTGGCTGGGCTATTGTCCGCCGGGCTGGCGATATTGACAGCCTCGGCTGGCGCGCGATTTTTCTGGAACCAGTTTCCGGCGGCGGCCAGATACAACTCACCGAAGAAGCCAGCCATCCCGATACTCCGGTGATTTTTCCGGGCGCGCATCTCGGTCTGAAAGTCTTTGACGCCGAAGAAGCCGCGAACGCGCTTAAGAGCTATTATGAGCGCGCTGGCATTGATTGCGAGATCGAGCCAGCCAACCCGGAAAAAACCAAGTGGTTTGTCCAGATTCCGGAACTCTTCACGTTTTCTCTGGAGTTCGTCTCTGTCGGCGTTGAGCCGTCAGCGCCGCCCCAAGAAATAAGGGAAAGGCTCTACACCTCACGGCCATAACATCAGCATAGAGAAAACCGCCCTGATAAAGGGCGGTTTTCGTTTGGCTTACTCCGGTAAAAAATTCAGAATATTTTTCTTAATAAACTCCGTGGTGCCTCCCCACAAAAGATATTGGCTTAATTCCGAAATCGGAACGAAAATCTGGTTTTTCGTATTTCCGCCCGGGTCTAAAACAAACTTGTCTTGTTTTGTCATCCGGCAAACAAACCTGATCTGTATTGTGCCTAACACCCACTCGTTTTTTTTGTTCTTATCAAGCACTTTTTGATAAAAAAACGGCTTTGCTGTTTTTTCGTCAATAACTATGGCCGCTTCTTCGTAAACCTCTCTTTTCAAAGTCTCAAGATAAGTCTCGCCCGATTCAATGGTCCCGCCCGGCAGATTCCACTTTTTATCTTCCGGACTTACAAGCAAAAGGCGGTTTTGATTGTCCAGCACAAAAGCGTACACCTGCGAAGCGCCGCTTATGCCGGAAAAATCACTGCTCAAATACAGCTCAAAACGGATTGGTTTTCCTTCCCAGATAATTTCATTAACCAAATCAGGAGATTGGTTCATTGGTTTTTTACGCCTTGCCTTTAATCAGCGCCAGTTTGGCTTTCCTTTTCAGGCTTTTAATCTGCGCTTCGC
Source organism: Parcubacteria group bacterium GW2011_GWB1_45_10 (assembly GCA_001001185.1). Taxonomy (GTDB): domain Bacteria; phylum Patescibacteriota; class Minisyncoccia; order UBA6257; family Brennerbacteraceae; genus UBA10122. The sequence continues at coordinate 43,475 of LCKC01000001.1, forward strand.
GCTTCAACGCTTTGTTTTTTGTCTGAAACCGTTCAGAGTAAACAATTTTTCTGGCTTTATGCGAAACCGTGTAGTGCCCGCCTTTTTTGTTTTTGTGCTCCAAAAACCGCCGTTCAAGATTGTTGGTAATGCCAGTATAAAGGCTTTTGTCCTGGCATTGAAGAATGTAGAGAAAATACAT
>LCKC01000002.1 GCA_001001185.1 Parcubacteria group bacterium GW2011_GWB1_45_10
GTTTCACCAATAAGCTTCAGCTGCTGACGGACAAGATTTTCAATCTCTTTAGGGATGGGAAAAGAATAAACACAGCGGGTACAGTTTTTCCTGACCAGTCTCTGGGCAATCACCATAATCACGGTTGAAGCCAGTAAAAACGCCGGCGCTTTCATGTCCAAAAGCCGCGGAATCGCCGACGGCGCGTCATTGGTGTGCAAAGATGACAAAACCAGATGGCCGGTCAAGGCCGCGTGAATGCCGATTTCCACAGTTTCATCGTCTCTGATCTCGCCAATCATAACAATATCCGGATTTTGTCTGACCAAAGCCCGCAAGCCATTGGCAAAAGTAATGCCGGCTTTTTGGTTGACCTGGGTCTGGTTGGCGCGCGGAATCTCGTACTCAATCGGATCTTCAATGGTGTTGATATTGACTGCCGGCGTGTTGAGAATATGTAAAATCGCGTAGAGCGTCGTCGTCTTGCCGTGACCGGTCGGCCCGGTGACTAAAATCATGCCGTGCGGCTTTTTAATCTCTTCCTGAACTTGCTGAATTCCTTTGGCAGACAGCCCCAGCTCTTCCAAAGTCAGGGGTCTGGCGGCGGATTTCAGCAAACGCATCTCGATTTTTTCGCCGTTCATCACCGGCATGATATTCACCCTGATGTCAATGAATCCGCCTTCGGCCATCTCCGAACGGAATCGACCGTCTTGGGGCGTTTGGTGTTCGTCTATCTGCAGGTTCGCCAAAATCTTGACCCGGGCGACCAGAATCGGCTCAATCACTTTTTGCAGCGTCAGAATTTCATCTAGGATCCCGTCAACCCGATAACGAATCAAAAGCTCGTTCGGCAAAGGTTCAAAGTGAATGTCTGAAGCGTTCAGGGCGACGGCGTGTTCAATAATGCTGTCAAGAATCGTGACAATCGGCAGGGCGTCCGCCAGCTTTGACATGTCAATCTCGCCGCCGACTTCACCCATGACTTTTTTGACGTTTTCCGAAATAATCTCGTCAAACTCTTTTTTGATTTCTTTGCCGTACTGCTTCAGCCCGAACTTCAGGCTTGATCTGGCAGTTAAATAAACCTCAATCTCCATTTTCAGCTTGGCGCGCAAAAACTCAATCGTTTCGTAATCCAAAGGATCAGCCATTGCCAGCTTTAAGGTGTTTTTCTTTTCGTCTTTTTCAAAGATGACGACATTTTTGGCTTTGGCGTAGCTTTCCGGAACCAGACCGATGATTTCTTTGCTGAGCGCCGGCCGCTTTCTGAGGTCAATAATCGGAATATGATAATTAGACTCCAAAAGCTCGATTAAATAATCTTCAGTAATCTCGCCGCGGCTGACCAAAACCTCAGCCAAAGGCATGGCCAGCCTGCCGGCTTCACTTGTGGCTGCGGCAAAAGCTTTTTCCTTAATGATGCCGGAGTTCAAAAGTAGGTCTTTGAGTTTGTGTTCGGGAATATGCATTTTAAATTTTCAGCGAAGATAAAGAAATGAACTTGCTCAAATAACCTCCAAAAACCAGGGTCAGAGCCGCGCCCAAAAGCAGGGGTGGACCGAGAGTGACGCGATTTTGTTTGAAAAAAACTGACATTGCCAAAGAAAACAGAATCATCAGAGCAAAACTCAGCGGTAAAAACAAAAGAAAAAGAGGCCAGCCGCAAAAAAGACCCAAAAGCAAACCCAGTTCCGGCTCAAACGGTTCAAAAAATCGCGGCCAGCGCTTTTCCAACAGCTTCAAAAAGAAGTAAAACAAGACCGCAACCAGGGCCGTCGCCAGAAAATTAAACCAAAACCGGCTCAAAGCGTAATAAAAAAAATACCCGCCCGAAGATTCGGTCAAAAGCCTGAGTTTGCCGAAAAAACCCGGCACGCTCGGGTCAAGGCTTGATTCCAAAAGAACTCTGCCAAACCCGGTGTTTGACCAAAGCTGGTACTGAAACCAAGTTTTCAGAGAAGCAAACGCGAAATAAAACAAAGCCGTTGCTTTGATTAATCCCCAAAAAGATTTTTTTGCCAGATAAAAATAAACCGCGGCTGGGAAAATAATCGAGTAAAACACCAGCGGAAACCACGCCATGTAAGAAATTATATTCATAAGTTCGGGAAACGTCGCGCCAGACGCGACTGGCGCGTTTGACGTGCCGCCGCAAAAAACGCAGACTCAACCGGCGGCGCCGGAAAATTCAAACTCTCAGCTGGCTTGAAAAGAAAGGCGGGAAACTCTAAAAGTCATTGGTGCCGGGGAGAATCGTCAGGCCAGTGCCCATCTCAAACAAGTTTGAGTTGTTGCCGCCGTCTTTGGCTGACCGGTCGTCAGAACCACCGACGCCGTAAGAACCGCTTTCCAGCCTGGAATCAATCTCAAAAGACGCCGGGGTTTTTTTGCAGGCATAGCGGTACATTAACGCGCCGTTGTTAAGCACTGCGGCTGTGGATGTATCTGAACCAGTGGTTGTAGAAAGATCATTGGTCGGGTCAAGCGGCAGATTGGAGATTGGCGAACCGCCGGTAATCGCACCAAGGTTAACCGGAATCCAGCCAGTGCCGTCAACTAAAGTCGCGCCGGTGGTGGAAGCGTTCTGTTCCCAGCTGGTGGCTGCTTGAGTCCACCCGGTCGGAGGCGTGGCGTCAGTAACACTTTCGCCGCCGCCGGCAGTGGTATTGATGCTTAGCCAAAGCTCTTCATTGGCAGCAGTGCCGCCGTCGCATTTGTCATTAACTGTGCCGGAAGTGCCGTCAAGCTGGGGCCCGGAAACCGTTGACATATAAATGGCAATCGCGGTCTTCAGTGTTGAAAGGTCGGAAATCCTTTGGGTATCGCGGGACTTTGCCAGAATTTCAGTCGGGTTAAGAACAAAGATTAAGACCACGGATAAAATCGCCAACACGGTGATGACAATCAAAAGCTCCAAGAGCGTGAACCCTTTTTGAGCTGTCGTCGCCCGGACCAAACCTTCCCCTTTTTTAAACATGAACATATATTGCTTAAATTAATAAAAATTGTTCAGCGAACTTTAGTCAATTATACCACAAATCTTTTCAAGGGCGATATCCACAGGCTGGCGGCGGGAGCCTATTTTAAGCAAGGTATTTTCTGACTAACTCTATCACCTCGTTTATTTTGGCATTGGCTTTGATGATATACTCTTTGACCCCGAGTTTTTTGCCTTTTTCAATGTCTTCCGCCTGACCAAGGTTGCTCAAAATCAGCACCGGCACGCTTTTCCAGCGGTCATTTTTCCGGATCTGCTCCAAAACATCAAAGCCGCTGATGCCCGGCAGCATGATATCAAGCAAAATCAAATCCGGCGGATCTTTGGCAAGCATAGCCAGAGCCTGGTCGCCGTCAGACGCGATTAAAAGCTCAATGCCTTCTTTTTCAAACTTGACATCATAAGCTTTCTGCAAAAAAACATCGTCTTCAATAATCAAAACGGTTTTTCGGCTTCTGTTTTGTTTTGGTTCGTTTGGTGTCATGGCTTTTTAGCGGTCAATCGAACAGATGCCGTTTTCCAGGCAGTTTGTCAGCTCTTCAACAATCTGATCAACGCTGTGCTGGGCTTTAACCAGATAACCTTTTGCCCCGAGTTCCAAAGAACGGTTGACAAACTCCGGCTGACTGAAGTTGCTGAAAACAATCACCGGAACTTTTTTGAGTTCTTGATCTTTGTTTTTTTCTTCCATGAAATAATAACCGTCACCGCGAGGCATCCGCAGGTCAAGTAAAACGCCGGAGTATTGCTTTTGTTTCAACATCTCCAGCCCGGCAATGCCGTCTCCGGCCGAATCACCCTGGTACCCGGATTTGTTCAGTTTCCATAAAATCGCTTCCCGGGTCGGCTCGTCGTCTTCAATCACCAAAATGACACGGCTGATTTTTTCGGGATTTTTTGTCATAAATTCTTCAAAACTTCCTTCAATTTTTTGACAATCTCTTCTATAGTATATTCGCTTTTGATGATGTAATCCACAACGTTAAAACTGAAAGCCTGCCTGAGTTTTTCATTGCCGCCGGAAACGCTGACCACGATGACCGGCAGATTGGCAGTCTCCGGATTCTGCCTGATTTGGCGCAAAACTTCCAAGCCGTTGATTTTCGGCAAAAGCAGGTCAAGCGAAACCAGTGTCGGCCGCAAGGTTTTCAAAACCTCCAAAGCCTCTTCCCCCGAAGACGCCGTAAAAACCTCAACTCCGGCTTTGCCCAGCTTCAGTTTCAACGCTTCTTGCAAAGACGGTTCGTCTTCAATCACCAGAACGGTTTTTTTCTCAGGCATGGTTATTTATCAGCGCGACTGGTCATAAAATCGTCGACTTTTTTGACAATATCCTCAAGCCGGTACTGGCTTTTGACAATGTAGTCAATCACATTGAGTTCAAACGCCCGCTGGATTTTTTCCGGCGTGCCGGAAACCGAAACCACCATCACCGGAATGTTTTTCCACTGGGGCGTTGAACGCAGATTTTGCAAAAACTGGAATCCGCCCATGCCCGGCAAAAGCAGGTCGAGCCAGATTAAATCTGGGGTTTCCTTAACCAGAACGCCCAGGCCAGCTTCGGCGCTGAAAGCCGTCAAAACCTGATACTGGTTTTTACTTCTGAACTTTGCCTGAATCGCTTCCTGCAGCGGCTCTTCGTCTTCAATGATAAGAATTTTCCTTTTGGTTTCCATGTTAATTATTTTCTAGCTTTAATTATATCATAAGCCTCATTCGTTCAGCCGCGCCCAGCCCTCCCTAACCTGCATGCCGGATTCCGGAATCGTAAAGAGAAACTCCGCGCCTTTATCAACCTCAGAAACACACCAGATCTTGCCGCCCCAGGCCTCAACCAAATACTTTGCCAGGGATAAGCTTAATCCCCAGCCGTCGGGCGAGTAAGCCAAAGCATTGTCGGCGCGGAAAAACTTTTCAAAGATATGCTCCTGGCTTTTTTTCGGAATGCCGATGCCTTCGTCTTTGACCGAGATCTCAACCTCGTCTTTGTTCTTTGATAAAGAGATGATGATTTTGCCGGGCTTTGACGAATAAGTAATCGCGTTGTCAAGAAGGTTTCGGACAACAATGGAAAAAATTTCCTGGTCAACCGCAAGCTTGGGAAACGGACTAGGTTCAGCGGTTATCTCAATCTCTTGCCGTTTTTCTTCGGCTTTTGCCGAAGCGTCACGAACCAGGTTTTCAACCGCTTCTTTGATGTCTGTTAAAACCGGCTCAATCCTGATTTTTCCGGCTTCAGAACGGGCAACCTGCAAAAGCAAACCGATAAGCTTTATCATCCGTTCAGCCCCTTGGTAAACCCGTTCAAGAAAATGCGATTGTTTTTTTGTCAGCTTGCCGACGTCGCCCAAAAGCAGCATTTCGGAAAACCAGCGCATTGAAGTTAAAGGCGTTCTTAACTGGTGCGAAGCGGTGGCAATGAAGTTTGACTCGGCTTCTTCAAAGCGCTTTTCTTCAGTCGAGTCGCGGAAAACAATCACGCCGCCAATAATCTTATCCTCAAGAACAATCGGCGACGACGACAGGATAACCGGAAACCGCCGGCCGTTAAAATCTTCAAAGTACAGGTCTTTATCAAGGTCAGCGACAACCTTCAAGCCGGTCCCAATGGCCTTGACGATTGGATGGTCTCTCTCCGCCACCTTGGCGTTGTTTTCAAAAGCATTGATGACGCTTCGGATATCTTTGTTTAAAAGCTGACCCGGGCTGGCGGAAAGAATCTTTTGCGCCATCGGGTTAAACGAAACAATCCTGAACCTAGTATCAACCTCAATCAAGCCTTCACCCATGGAAAAAACCACGGCGTTCAAGTGGTTTTTCCCCCTGATTAAACTGGAAAGCAGCAAAAGATTGCCGAAGATTAAAAATCCGCTGACAAGCGCCAAAGCGCCGAGCGCCCAGTGGCGCCAAAAATAAAGCTCAACCACGCCAAGAACAACAAAGATAATCCCGATGAGAACCGAAAACGCCATCACCAAACGAACACTCCAGTGAAGCAATGGTTTCTCCAAAACAGTTCTTTGATTTTGCTTTTCAGATAAACTCTCCGCCATAAAAAGTTATTTACCGGTCGTTGCTTGTCCAAGCGCAGAGTTTATTTTTTCAACAATCGACCGAATTGAGTATTTGCTCTTAACCAGATAGTCGTCAGCGCCGAGCCCTATGCCTTTTTTAATGTCTTCGTCCTTGCCGAGATTGGAAAGGATAATCACCGGCGTTTGCAGACGTTTTTCCTGACGGATAATTGAAAGCACTTCAAATCCGCTTTTTTTCGGCATCACCAAGTCAAGCAAAATCAAATCTGCTTTTATATCCAACATTTTGTCTGCTTCTTCGCCGTCTTTGGCGACCAAAACCCTGTATCCTTCACGTTCAAGAGCAAAGACCAAGGTTTTAACCGTCATCACGTCGTCTTCTACCAAAAGTATGATTGTCTTTTTTCTTTTATTCATATTTAAATTTTTGATTGAGGTTTTACCTCTTTAATTGGAAGAGAAAAATAAAAAACCGAACCCGGCGGCGTTTTTGACCCAAGCCAGAGACTCCCGCCAAAAAGTTCAGCATAACTTTTAGCCATAAAAAGGCTTAGCCCGAAACCTCCGGGCGACATCTCTTTCGCTCTTTCGCCGCGAAAGAATTTATTAAAAATGAGCTCGCGGTTCTCTTCTAAAACGCCGATGCCTTGGTCCTGAACAGAAAACAAAATCTCGTCCTGAGACGCTTTTTTCCGCAAAGCCGTCGAGACAACCACGGTTGACCCTTCCGGGGAATAACGGACAGCGTTGTCAATCAGAGTTTCACAGATTCTTCTTACCTTGTTGGCGTCGACAACCAAAGATTCAGGCAGAGAAAACTCGCGTTTGACGGTAATCTTTTTCTCCTGAATCTCACCTTCCAAGCTGACGATTGCTTTTTCAACAATATCCCGATCAAAATTCACCTTCTCTTTCCGGATAACAATTTTCCTTTCTTCAATCTCAATAATCGAAATCAGATTATTCACTCCGTTATTCAGGGCCATGACTGCCTGGTAAATGCTCCTGACGACATTTTCAACTTTCGCTGACAGCTTGCCGAATGAGTTTTCAAGGAGCAGTTCAAAGTTCCACCTGGCCGCGGAAAGCGGAGTTCGCAGCTGATGCGAAACAACGGTGATAAACTCTGACTTGACTTCGTCAAGCCGTTTCAAACGCTCAAAGTTTGAAGCGTTCTTTATCGCCGCCGCAGCTTCCGGAGCAAAAACTTTCAGAAAACGAACATCTTTCTCGGAATAAAGTCCGCCGGACATTTTCTCGCTCAAAAGCAGAAAGTCTTCCTGCTCTTCTCCGGCGCGCAAAGGAAGAATGACGCTTACCTCCAGTTTCCGCATGGTCTCCTTTATCGGCCCTTCACTCAACTCGTCAAAAATAACAATCTTGGGCTGGCTTAAAAGCTCGTCCAAATCTTTGTCAGAAAACCGCGGCGATTCCACGTATCCCTGAAAAGCCAGATGACTGATTTTTTTGTCGTCAACAATGACAAAAGCGCCTTTGGCAATCTGGATTTTTGCCAGAATTTCATTGATGAGCCGGTTTAACAGACTGGAAAGATTGATGTTTGAGGCCATAATCAAAGCCAGACTGTATAAAAGAGCATTTTCGTCGTAATCTTCCCGGTAAAAAACACGGTTGGTTATTTTTCGGAACAAATTCAAAAGCGGCTGGAAAGAAAAAGCAGTAATCAGCGTCAGCAGGGTGGAAATCAAAAGAACGTCTCCGGTAATAGAACCTTTGGCAATGAAAGTGCTGATTGAAGACATGCCAAAAGAATAGAATAGTCCAAGCACCACCACAGAAAGAAAGTAGGCGGTTGAACGCGCAACAATCTCGCGGACATCCATAAAGCGATGTTTGACAATGGCATAACTGATAATCACAAGCATTGGCAACGAAAAAAGCGGACCAAGGTTGTTGTACTGGAAAACACCGAAAAAGACCGGCAAAACAATATTGGTCAAAATCATTGGCACAGCGAAAACGGAAAAACCGAACAACACGTACCAAAGTCTGACTTTTTCAATACCGCGATACAGAAAAAGCTTTCTGACCAGAGCAACAATGCTCAGTCCGATAAGAACGGCGTAATACCAGCTAAAAAACGGCATCAGTGGACCGAGGCTGCCGGTGATAAATCCGTCAATAATGCGAATATCTCCACGAACCAACCAGGGAGTAAGCGTAAGAACAAAAAGTAAGGCTGTAAACGACCAAAAGAAAACAGCGAGCCATTGTTTAATATGACCGAAACCGGGATAAATCAAAGAAAAATACAAAAAGCCGTTGATCATCGTCAGATAAAAAGAAAAGGCGAGCCGACTCCACCAAAGTTGAAGAATCGGCCCGCCAGCAGAAACGATCGTCAAAAACAAAGTAATGTTCCACAGCGCCAAACTGAAAGCGTAAACACCGAACAAGAGATTCGCTTTAACACGCGGGTTAGCACGAACCACCACCCATCCTAAAATCGCATTGGCAACAAAAACTACCAGATTCAGAACGAGAATGGTGTTCGGGTTGATAATAGTGGTCATAAATTGTTTATTTTTTTGCGTTGGTCCAAACCAGACCGGCTGCTGAGATAGTACGGTGGTATTCCTTAAAGCAGCTCCAAAGCCTGACCTCCAAACCGTTTTTACACAGACCTTCCCAGAGTTTTTTCTGAGCCGCCATAATCAGATTCTCGTACCCGCGACAACGACTCCATTCTACAACCTTACTGGCAAGAGACAGCCAGACCCCAGTCCCACGCTTTGCCGGAACGACAATCCATCTCGAGATCTCAAGTGTCTTTTCACGCGCCAAAGAAAGCTCTTCAGGAATGGCGAACTCCTCATCATCTTCAAGAAGAAAGCCGCGGCCAGAGTCGGACAAAACCCTGATGCAGCCGACCAACTCTTGACCCTCTTTGGCCAGGAAATGAGCCGAGAACGGATCAAAACGGTCCGTTTCCATTTTGTCCGGGTAATCAAACGCGTCAAGACTTTTTATCTCCCCGCAATATACAGCATAACGCAGTTTGTAAACCTGCTCAAGTTCTGACGGACGCTGCGCTCTTCGAATTAACGCGCCGGTTTCTTTTTGCAGGCTCATAATCACTGAACCATCGCCGTAAATCAGCTCCTGTTTCAACACCCGAAAACCAGCGGCTTGTGCAATTTCTTGAAGGTCTTTAGGATGTAGAAAGTGAAAAACCCGATGCTTAGCTTGTTTTGCAATAGAGAGATTTATGGCAATAAGAATTGCCCAGGCCGGAAAATGCAGCGCGAACTCCAAAAAACCTTTGATGTCTTTTTTAGACCAGAGATCGCCGAAGTGTTCCTGAAAGATCGGCCAGAGTCGCGGAACAAACGGGTTGACGAGGACCAGGAGGCCGCCATCCTCAAGCAAATCAAACCAAAGCCCAAGGGTTTCCAACGGATCTTTGGCGGCGTAAAGGCCGTTTACAGAAATTATCCGATCATACCTTTCGCCGTGATTGGCAAGAGCGTCAAAGCTGCCTTCCTGAAGTTCCACCCCACTAAAACCAGCCAGTTTTTTCCGGGCTCTCGAAATCATTGCCGGCGACCTTTCCATACCCCTGATCTTTAAACCATACGGCTTTACCGGCAGACCGACAATATTCTCAATGGTATTGCCAGTACCACACCCAAGGTCCAAAACCGCAAGATGGGGAATCAACTCCAAATATTCAACCACTCGGTTCTGGAGCTTGCGGTAAGGGGTAAATCCTCTCAGTACGTCATATACCAAAGCATAGAGATTCCAAATTCTGACGAACATTCATAACTCCTTTCTAGTTTTCAAAGAACAGATGATTGGCTTACCCAATCGTTTAAAATCAGCCCTCAACTCAACCAAAGGTTAAGAGCTTGTCTTAAACGTAAAGCCTGGCCTCTTGGACTCACTTCAGTTAAGATAATATGCCCAAAAAACCTAAAAAAATCAAACCACTTACTTAAACAGCGATACTCAACCCTTCTTTTTTTGGCGCCATGCCGCTCAAAGGAATGGTGAAATAAAACGTCGTGCCCTGGCTTTCTTCAGACTCAAACCAAACTTTGCCGCCCCAGCCGTCAACCAATGCCTTGACCAAAGACAAGCCCAAGCCAGAACCTTCGGGAACAAGCTTGAGCGCGTTTTCGGCGCGGAAAAACTTTTCAAAAACCCTGTCTTGCTGGGCTTTCGGAATGCCAATGCCTGAATCTTTAACCATCACCTCGGCAAACTCGCCTTTTTGGGTGACTAAAACCGAGATGGTGCCTTTTTCCGGAGAATAACGGATGGCGTTTGAAAGAATGTTCTGGAACACCTGCCAGATAACTTCCTGGTCCATGGAAATATCCGGAAACGGATCGGGAATGGTTTTAACTTCAAGCTTCTGGGATTTGGCGTCAAGCAAACCCTTTAAAGCAACGGACACGCCCCGCAAAAGATTTTTGAAACTGATCATTGTCGGTTCAATCTTCACCCGGCCGGCCTCAACTCTGGCAATTTGCAAAAGCAGGTTCACCAGGTTAATCATCCGTTCCGTACCTTCGTAAATCCTTTCAACAAAATGTTTTTGCTCTTCGCTGATGGCGCCGGCGTCCCCGGAAATCAGCATCTCGGAAAACCACCTCATTGAAGTTAACGGGGTACGCAACTGATGCGAAGCAACCGAGATGAAGCTGATGCGCGCTTCGTCAAGCGCCCGTTCTTCGCGGACGTCGCGGAAAGTGATGATAATGCCGTTGACTTGTTTGGTTTTGACGTTTTTAATGGCCGAGGCAACGGCGACAATCGGAATTGTCTTATTGGCCTTGCCGACAACCAAAGTGTCCAACGGCAAAACAACTTCTCTGGCGCCGGCGTAAGCTTCGCTCCAAAAACTTTCTTCAAGCGGTTCTTTGGTGGCGTGAATAAACTTCAAAACTTCGCTGATTTTTTTGCCCAAAAGCTCTTCTTTGGCAAAACCCAAAGTCCGTTCGGCAATCTCGTTGGAAATCGTGATTTTGCGTTCCAGGTCAAGCGCCAAAACGCCTTCACCGATGCTTGAAAGCAAAAGAAAGTACATGTTCCGCTCCTGGTCGGCGACCGAAGCAAACTTCTGGACATCGGCAAAAGCTTTTCTCAGGTCTTCAGACTGCTGTTTGATTTTTTCTTCGGCTTCCCTCTCGTCTTCAAGCAGGTTGAGCATCGCCTGTTTGCTTCTTTCCATCTCTTCGTTCTTTCCTTCCAGATCTCCTACGGTTTCACTCAACTTTTTTGTTCTATCTTTAATTTTTTGTTCCAGGTCCGTATAAACCTCTTTTAATTTAACCGCCATTTCATTAAACCCGATACCGATTTCGTGCACCTCCCTCAAGCCTTGCGGTGGAATACTCGTTTCAAACAAACCCTCAGCAAGGCGCTTAAATCCATCTCGAATGGCCCCGATTGGCACAACTACTAAACGATGTAAAAACCTTGCTGCGGTTATAAAAACAACCAGAAGCAAAATCAAGGCCCCGGAAGCCGTTATTGCAATGTTTTTCTGAATTTGCTGTTGGGTTTTAGTCTCAACGTAAAACCCCATAAGACCAAGGGGGATAGAGTTAAAGCGAACTGGCACCACTCCAACTATGCCGGAAAACTCCGCTTGATTAAAGCTTTTAAAAAACCCTTCTCCCTGCTCCGCATTTTCAAATATTTCTTTATAATCTTTGAGTGTTATTGCCTGGTTAAAAAACGAACTATAAAAGTTCGCGGTAATCTTCTGATTATTTTTAGAAAAAAGAAGAATGCCCTGAGATGCAGCCGGCGCCAGATTACGCAGTTGTTTCTCATTGAATACCTTACCGATTACGAGAACCCCGCTTCGGCCCTCGCCATACACCGGCACAGCAACATAAAGCACAGGGGACTGGTAAATAATTGAATCAAAGAAAAAAATGCTTGGGGTTTTAAATTCAACGGCCTTTTGCACCAATGGTCTGAAATCCTCATTGGCATACGGCGAAGTATCTCGCGCGTTTTGAAAAAGCACCCGCCCATTGTCTAAAAACAAAAAGATTTCTTCAAAACCGAAATTAATCTTTGTTTCAATCAAAACCCATCCCGCTGCTTTATTACTTTCCAAAGGATTATCAACTAAGTGGATGATTTCCTGATTCGTAGATAGAGAGTTGGCTATAAGGGAATAACGTTCCACGTTGCGGTTAATATGCTCCGAAGCAACACTAATGTGATCTCTTAAGGCGTTACCAGAAACGACGCTCAAAGAACGTTCGGCAGTTAGGGTTACAAAGATAAGGGCGCCAAAAAATAAAAAGGCCAGAATTCCAAGTATCGTGACGCTAAAAACGAGGATGCCTGTTCTGGAAAAAAATTCCTGTCGCATATTTTATTATTGACAACCGCAAAACAATTTTAAAGACTAAAGTAGGAAAATCCTTCTGCTAAATCTTGCCCTTCATTTTGCAAGAAAGAAACAAAGTCTTTGACTTCCGGCAAGCTATCCTGTCTGGTAACGACATAGTAAATTCGAATCAGTTTGTACGCGCCAGACTCTACTTTATCCACATCAATGCCATCAATCGAAAGAACACCAACCCTAGTACCCGAGATACGCACCCTCCCGTAAGAAAGATATCCTATGCTGCCCGGGGTAGACGCCACAGCTTCCAGCACATCTTTTTCCGAATGAACTTCAATAGAACCAACACTAACTTTTTTATCCTTTAAATAAAATTCTCTGAAAAGTTTTTTGGCAGACTCAGATTCTTCACGATCTACTACGACTACCAATTCATCCGCTCCTCCAACTTCACTCCAATTGGTAATTTTACCCGTATAAATATCCACCAATTGTTCAGCGTTAAGATTTCTGACGCCGGCAACCGATGTATTAATAATAAAGACGACCGCATCTTTAGTAAAAGGAGTTAGAACCATTCCCGGAAATTCTTCTTCTGGCTTGGCTTTCCTGGAAGCAACACCAATAGAAAGAGTGTTCTCCTTGACTCCTGCCATCCCGATTGCCGCATCGGCTGAGGAAAGAAAATCGAATTTTATTCTTTTATCTAATTTTTCGTATTCGGTCGCCCAATTTTTAAGCGCAAATCCCGCTGATCCAGAGCCCGCCACCGTCAAAGTTTTCTGCGTATTGACATCAGAAATAGATGTCGTGTTGCGATAAAAATAAAACCCGACACCCAAAACCAAAATTACCGTTATAACAATAGCTATCGTTAGCGTTACTTTTCTTATTTCCATGTATTTATTTTATTTTTATATTGTTAATTACTTACAAATATAATACTCCAAAAAACCCTCCGAGAAACACTCCGCCTCCTTATCCCGAAGAATTACCTGAAGCAATTTTCTTTTTTAACTCCTCATTTTCTTTCTTCAACTCCTTCATCCTCAACTCGCGGCCAACCATAAAGTCATTCATCCGCTCCATTTCTTTGAGTTTTTTCTGCATCTCCAAGTTGACAACTTCCAGCTGCTTTCTGGCCCCCTCTGTCTCGACTGTTCTTTCTTTGACTTTCTGTTCCAGAACGCCATAATATTCTTGAAGTCGAGAAGCCATGTGGTTGAAAGCTTCGGTCAGCTCGCCGATTTCATCGTTTGATTGAATATTAACCCTTTGCGACAAATCGCCGCCGGAAATCGCTTTCGCCGCGGTCATCAATAAAGTTATGTTGGAAATAACTAATCGGGAAAAGAATAACATTGTCGCACCGAGCGCGACAAGAAATCCGAAAATGAGCAACAGGGCCGCCCGTGTCGCCTGCTCTCTGGCCGGGGCAAAAACGGATTCGACCGGTTCCTCGGCTAGCAGGACCCAGTCGTTCCCTTTGTATCCCAAATGACCGGAGGACGGCACTACGGCTCTCAATTCTTCTTCGTATATGTCTTCAATGTCCGTGCCGACATTAGTAATAGGATACCCTTCTTTGAGCGCGTTCTGAATCAGAGGCAATACTTCTTCTTCGATTACCAAGAGATTCTCCGGCGACTCCTGATTGGTGGCTATCAACTTCCCGTCCTTTGTGTACAAATTTAACTCGGTATCCGTCTCTATATTTTGCAAAATATCCTGCACCGCTTGCCATGCGAGTCCACCAGTAACCACTCCAACGACTGGTTGCCCGGATGCATGCCGATCTCTCACCGAAACAGCAAATATAACAACCGGTTTTCCCGTGTCGTCCGAGATTACCAAATCTGTGTACAAAACCTCGTTTTTGGATGCGTTTAAACGTTTAAATATCTCATAATTATTGGGTTCCTCTTCTATCATATTGCCAACCTTCTCGTCTAGAGTTGATGCGATTATAACCCCGTCCACGTTGATCAAAAACAATGTATCCCATGGACCTGAGAAAGTGGCTATATCAGATATATGGTCTTTAAGTTCTGAAGATGCAACTTGCCCTCCTTCTGCAAGTTTTTCAAATATACTGTCCTCGCCGATGGCCTGAATATCCAAATAGCGTTCATACAGAAAGCTGTCTATCTCGTCCATAACCTTTGTGCCCAATTCAACCTGCTGGGAGCTGATTGAGCGCTCCCATGCCGCACGGGTATAGTAAAAATCCAAAATGCCGGCTACCAAGAGAGCGGAGCCTATGCCACTGATCAAGATGAGGCTGATTTTTGGGAGCAGTTTCATTATTTCTCTTTCAGAACGGCGCGGAGAAAGCGCGGTTCAATAAGTTCATCAGTGTCTATTACCTTCTTTTGCTCATCCTTACGATGCTCCATTATAAACTCGTTTATCATTTTCATATTGCCGTAGAGCGAACCCAAACCTTGGGTAAAGGTAAATGCTGTTTTATTGTCCCGCTCGTTGAGCATGGTGATGCCCTTAAGTTGTTCGGCGATACTTTCTTTCGTGTCACCGAATTCCTTTGCAATAACGGCGTTCGCTTCTTCCGAATTGTCGCGCCAAAAACGCAGAGCTTTAAAATACGCGCGGATGATTTTTAAAATAGTTTCCGGATTCGCTTCTATGAAATCGGAGTGGAATGTAAGAATATCCGTGATAAGTCCCGGCGCATTAGCAGAGGAGTACAAAGTATGAACACCGCCGTTTTTAGCGATAAGCTGCGAGAGAAACGGCTCGTGCGACACTGCCGCGTCTGCCTTGCCTTCAATAAGATTCTTGATACTTTCTTCCGGATTGCCCGGGACTGGAACAATGTCGGACAGAGATAAATTATTTTCGCCGAGCGCCCAAGCGACAAAAAACTCCTCAAGAGTCCCCACCTCATAGGCGACTCGCCTTCCTTTCAGGTCAGGGATATTTTTTATACCCTGCCTGGCCACAATGGCGTCCGAACCGTTAGAATAATCAATTGCCAGAATAACTTTATGATCCAATCCGTTTAAGGATTCATTTATGGCATCCAATGTTAAATTTGCCCGTCCCTGAATTTTCCCGGCAACATAGTCTTTGGAAAGCTCGCCTAAGGCGATGTATCGTTTGATTTCAACGTCCAACCCGGCTTCCCTGAAGTATCCTTTATCGCGAGCCACATACAAAGGAAGATATCCCGGCCAGGTTTCAGTGCCAATGACAATCTTTCCTTGGTAGGACGCCGGGGATGGCCGGCTTTTTTCGCCTTGAAAAAACCGCGTATAGCCAAACCAGCCAACCATTCCTATGGCAATAATGGCGAGGGTGGAAATTATTAGTATTTTTTTGTTCATTTTTTTATCAATTAGTTAATTTTATTTTTGTTTTAATTAGCAAAGTTGATTTTGAAATGTTGTGTGCAACGGTATTTTTTCTTGCTCACCAACGGTTTCCAGTTCGAAAAGCGGTTTTGTCTTTTGACGCGCTGTTTCTTGAGTAGTTTTTCATAACTTTATTTTATAATGTTTTTTTGCTCGTAAAATTAGCCGAGTCTAAACTTTAGCTGGCTCTTCCACGAAGTTGCTTTTAACTTGATTCGCTTTTTTCAGCTCCTCAATCTCTTTTTTCAGCTCCACCATCTTCAGTTCGCGGTCAACCATTAATCGGTTGACCAGCTTCAACTCTTCAACTTTTTCTTCAAGCGTCTTTGTCCTTTCAGTGACTGTCTGCTCAAGCCCGGTTTTCAGTTTTTCCAGTTCGGCGGTTCTTTCTTTAACCGTCTGTTCCAGATTATTTTTCAAATCTTCAAGCTCCTTAGTCCGCTCAGAGACTCTTTTTTCCAGCTCTTGGCGCGAGATAAATGAAACCCGCTCTTCAAAAAGAATGTTTTCCGGAACGAAATCAAAAAAACGAAGAATCAGCTCCGGGTCGCTCGTTAGCTTGAAAAACGCGAAAGATTTTTTCGCGATATCCAGGCTGACTTTTGAACCGAAAGAACCCTCGACTTCTTTGTAAAGCGCCTGGTACAAAGAAGAAAGGAACGCAAACAGCTCGGCATCGGCAATGGAATAGATTTTTTCCTGGGTAAGAAGCGGGGAAAAATCAATGCCAGTTTTGCCAACCGTCAACTCCTGAAACTTTGTCCCTTTGGCCGCTTGAAAAACAAGCTCTGTCAGCCGGGAATTGCCGAAACTATTTTTAACAATCTCTGCCAGGCCAGTCGAGATAATCTCAAAAAATAAAATCTCCTGCTCAATTTTGGAAGCAAAAAACAGGCGCAAAATCACCGGCAGGTTTTTAACCTCAACCGCCACCAAAATCGCCGAACGCAACGACTCTCTGGTGAAGCTGCTCTGGACAACCGGCGGAACGTGATTTAAGACAAAATGCTCCAAAGCCAGAAAATTGCGGGCATAAGCCGGCTGCCTTTGTTCTTCGGCCAGCTGGTCGATTTTCTGATACTCTTCCCAGATATCCTTGACAAGCTCTTTTTGGTTGATAAAGCCGTAAACGCAGTTAAACAGCCTTTCAACGGCAATCGTTGCCGCAACCTCGTCTTTTTCCGGCTGATTAAATATTCCCTGAGCCATGATAAAATATTAAATGCGACTTTATCTTAACGGAATTATGGAATGATTCATAATTAAGACAGAGTTGTTTTCAAGAACTAATTATTAATTATCATAACACAATATGAAGTTCTACAAAAACCCGGATTTCATTATTTTGTGCGTTCTGTTCCTGGTCAATATTGTCTGGGACATTCTGCTCTACCTGAACCCGGACCACCAAACCATCTGGAATTATTTGTTAAACGCCAGCTACGGTTTGATGTTTTTGTATGCCGGCGTTTACGGCGTCCTCAAGGGCTCAACTCTGGATTCAGCCAGTCCGATCAGAAAAATGATGTTCTGGCTCGGCGTCGGGTTTATTTCCTGGGGTGCCGGCCTTTTCACCTGGACTTATTACAATCTTTTCCTGAATATTGAGACGCCTTATCCGTCTTTGGCCGATATTCTTTTTATCATGGCTTATCCGGCAATCGGCCTGGCCTGCTCCTATTTTATTAAGTTTTTCAAACCGCTCTTAACGCCAAAAATTATCCGTGACTCTGTTTTGCTTGCCGTTTTAGCGACGGGTTTCAGTTTTTACGTTTTCAACCCGAGCTTGTCGCCGGAACTGGGGTTTTGGGAAAAGTTTTTCAATCTGGCTTATCCGGTCGGCGACTCAATCATCATGTCCATGGCGTTTATGATGTTTCGCATCGGCGTCGGCAGAATGCAGCCGGGATTTTTGGTTTTCCTTGGCGGCTTGTCAGTGATGATTGTCGCTGATTTTGCTTTCGCCATCCAGACTTCCAAGGAAGTTTATTGGAACGGCAGCATCTCCGACCTGCTCTTCATCATCTCCATCTTTATCATCAACCTTTCAATGATTATGGTGGTCTCTTCGCAGACAACCGAATCCCAGTTTATTGGCGGCAATATTGCCAAAGAATCGGAAATAAAAGTTTAAACGGCAGAGATTATTTTTCGCCGATAACAATCACCACGTCAAACTCGCCGGCTTCATCCAGCTCTTGCCAGGATTCCGGCTGGTAACTTTGATTGACGAGCTCAAGAATTTCTTGAAGCGAGTTTTGATAGCTTTTTTTGCTTGGTTTCACTTGTAATAAAGTCGTTTCTTTCGGCGGCGCCAAGTTGCCGGTTTTCGCCACGCTAAACCCGGCGTCAACCAGACTGGTTTTCAATAAACCAGCTAGGCCCGGTTTTAAAGTGCTGTTGTAAATCACAATCTTGAGCAAGGTTTTATCTTCCGGCGGCAAAGGCGGTTCCGGCGAAACCAAGAATGAAGCTTCGGGCTCTTTGGAAAGCTCCGGCGAGACTTCGACTTCAGGGCTTGGCGCAATGACAATCTCCGGCAGATTCAGCTTTTTGGCGACGAGAAAATAACTTTCAAGGTCGATTTTCTGGGCCTCGGCCTCGCTTGCCCGCTCCGTCGCCAAAAACATTTTATTGATGCTCAAAGACAAAAACACGGCTGATTTGGCAAAAACAAACACAACCATCGCGAAAAAAGCCACAGAAATGACCGGATAAATCACCTGTTTAAACCGCAATTTTTTCAGCTGGAAAAAGTATTTTTCAAACATGTTATTTAACGTAAAGCGTTCCGACAATTGAAAAAGTTGAGGCGTCTTCCCAGCCGCGGACCGGCGAAGCGGAAACATTGATTGAAGAGATTTTCGCCAGATACGGCAGCTTCTCAAACTGTTCAAGGTAACTAATCAAAGTCACGACTGTGCCGGTCAAAGCAATGTTAAAATCGGTTCTGAAAACCGGAAACGGCGATTCCAGAATTTCCGGCGCCGGAACTGGTTCGTTAAACCTTATGGTTTGATACAAGTTTGCCTGGCTCGCCAAACTCTCAACCGCGCCGACAAAATCCAAAATATTGTCTGCCGGCGGATAAGCGTTTTTCATCCGCTCCTCATTGCCGCCGATTAATGCCAGGCCGCTTTTCAGCTCTTCGGCGGTTTCATTCCTTGTCGCCAAGAGATGGGCTAGTTTTTCTTTTTCCGCGAAAGAGTTTGTCTTTTTTTCAATGTCTCCAGAAATAAAACCGACAAGGGTAAATCCAAGCGAACCGACTGCCAAAGCAAAGATAAGGCTTTTAAAAATACTCAGTCTGACTTGTTTGATATCCGGCAAAAGCATGATTATTTGAAATAAATTAACTCCGGGTTTTTCAACCGGAAAGAAATGGTGAAAGGAATTTTTTCCCGCTGTTCCAGATTCGTCAGCGGTAGCTTAATCTCCGTCAAAATCTCGGAACTTTCCATTCTTTTTTTGAAAGCGTTCAAAGTGTTTCGGTCATTGGCCACGCCCGTCAAGCTCATCACGCCTTCGGCCGAAGACAGACTAAGATTGATAATGACGGTGCCGGTTTCAACTTTTTTCTTAAGCTCGTCCAGCAGCCGGCTCCAGACAAGCGAGCCTTTAACAATCTGGCTTGAAGCTTTGAGCAAGGAGTTGATTTCTTTGGCTTTTTCCTCTGTCTGGGCAATCTCCGGACTGATTGGCACGCTGCCAAGACTTTCCAGCTGTTTTAAAGTTTTTTGCTGGGTTGTTGAAACCAAAACCCAGACGCCGACAAAAGCCAGGCTGAAAAACAAAGCCAGCCCCACTGTCAGATTAGAGATAAACGACGCGAAGTTAACTGCTTTTTCATGCTCATAAGCAGTTTGCGTGCTGATCGGCAACAAGCTGATTAAGTTGTCGTCTTCCCTTTCAATCAATCCCCTGGCGGCGGCGCCCAAAGCAAAAAGCCAGTCTTTTTTGTCTCCTTTCCCGATCGCCATAGACTGGTACTCACCTGTCAAGGGCACGTCTCTGGTTTTTAAATCAAACTCTTCGCTGATTAATTCTCCGGCTGATTCGCAGTAATCCTTGATTCTCAAAAACTCGTCCGCCAGTTCTTTTTTGGGGAAACTGCTGTTCAAAACCCGGCTGAACCTTAAAAGATTGTTTTTGAAAACAAAAATGCCGCTGCTGCTAAGGTCAGAGGTTTTGACCAAAACCGATTTGTCTTTCGGAAAATCGGCAATGTGCGTCAAGCTCAAAGGATAAGCCTCCATGGCCACGGGGTGGAACTTAACTTTTTTGAAAATCTCCAGAAAAGCGTCCACGGCTTTTTTCGGCACCGCCGCCAAAGAAACTTCGGCGCCCGACTCCTGCTTGTTTGTTTCCCAGGAAACATACATCTCGTTTGGCGAAAACGGCAGCTGAAAGTTTATCGCCAGGTCGATTGCCTCATTAAGCTTTTCTCCGGTAATGCTGTACGGAAAGTTCAAAACTCTTGAATAAACAAAGTTTGGCGGCACGGAAACAACGACGTTGGTGATTGGGAAATGCAGCTTAAGCTGAAGGTTTTTTAAAGATTTTTCAAGCGACAAGGGGTTTTCAATCTTGCCGTCTTTAATCGTTCCTTCAGCGACCGGCTCTTCGGCAAAAAGCTTCAGCTCCGGTTTTTGTGTTTCGTCGTTTTTTTCCAGCAAAACCAAACGCACAAAACTGTCAGAAATCTCCAGACCGGCAATCAATTCTTCGCCGGTGAAGAGCCTGATGATATTTTTGGGAATCTTCATTATTTATCTAAAATAAATCGCCTTCTTTAGGTTTGCGGTCTTTACAATTATTATATCAAAAAGCAAAGACAAGACCAGTTTTAACGCGCAAAAACCTCCGCCGCAGCGGAGGTTTTTGTTTTATGCTTTGTGTTTTTACGGATTATTTCTCAATCTCAATGCCCATGGAACGGGCGGTGCCTTCGATGGTCTTTTTCGCACCAGCCAGGTCATTGACGTTTAAGTCTGCGATTTTCTTTTCGGCGAGCTCGTCAAGCTGTTTTTTGGTGATTTTGCCGACTTTTTTCTTGTTCGGTTCGCCCGAGCCCTTTTCCGCGCCGACAGCTTTTCTCAACAAATCAGAAGCTGGCGGGGTTTTCAAAACATACTCAAAACTGCGGTCGGTGAAAATGGTAATCTCAACCGGAATAATGTCTGTGCCGCGATCAGCCGTGGCGTCGTTGAACTTCTTGACGAAATCGCCGATGTTCACGCCGTGCTGTCCCAAAGCCGGGCCCAAAGGCGGCGCCGGCGTCGCTTTGCCGGCCTGAATCTGAAGTTTTAATTTTGTTTTTATTTCTTTTGCCATCTGTTTCCCAACGAATAACGAATTTTTACGAATAAACGAATTGAGTATTCTACGACATTTTCAAATAAAAGTCAAAGATTAGTATATTCGTGAATTAGTACTGATTCGTAATTCGCTGATTAAATCTTTTTAATTTGAAGAAAATCCAGTTCCACCGGGGTTTCGCGGCCAAGGAAATTAACCATCACTTTGACTTTGCCGCGCTCGTGGTCAACTTCATTGAGCTTGCCTTCCATTTCTTTGAACGGCCCGTCAACAATCCTGACCAGGTCGCCGATCTCGGCATCCATGACATACTGCGGTTCCCCGGTTTCCAGCTGTTTCAAAATATTTTCCATCTCTTTCTTGTCAACCGGAATCGGCGTAATCCCCGAACCGACAAAGCCAGTCACCTGGGGAGTGTTCCTGACAACATACCACGACTCATCAGTGACAATCATCTCAACAAAAACATAGCCCGGGAAAAGCCTTTCTTCAACCGTGGTTTTTTTGCCGCCGCGGATCTTCACTTTTTCCAACTTCGGCACCAAAACATTAAAGACTTTGTCCGCCATGTTTAACGACTCAACTCTCTGCTTCAAGCTCCTGGCGACGGCTTCTTCGTAGCCGGAGTAGGTGTGGATAACGTACCAGTTCCTTTCTTGGGTCAGCTGTTGTTTGGCCATGATATCAACTAATTACTAATCTGTACGAATTTACGGATAAACGAATTATTAAAAACCTCTTAAAAAATATTCGGAATTCGTATATTAGTTTATTAGTATTAATTCGTTATTCGCTGATTTATCTAATAATAATCCGTTCAACAACCTGCAAAAATGCAAAATCAAACAAACCCAAAAAAATCGCCATCACCCCGGAAAAAACAATAATAATCACCAGATACCTCAAAGTTTCCTGTCTTGTCGGCCAGGAAACTTTCTGAATCTCAACTTTGGTTTCTTTGAGATAATTTTTTAAAAACTCAATGATTTTCATTTCTTTATTTTATGATTATACCAATTAAATCCAGAATTTTGTTGTTGGTTGCTCGCCTCGCCGAAGCCTCCGGCGTAGCGCGGGCTCGCCTCGCCGCCCGCTCCGACTCGTCGGAAACGAGGCGAGAAGCCTCCGGCGTAGCGCGGGTCAGTTGTCGGTTTTTGGTTAATCTAAAAAGGCCTCGCGGCCTTGAGTAAATATACCAGAAACCCGGTATTTGTCAATTTTCAAAAACTGCGCTAAAATCGCTTTATCACCGGATGAAAGGAGGCCAGAATGGCTGATCCGCAGTTCCAGATGCTACTGGCCGAAATTTCGGTCTTTGCCTTGGCAGTAATAACTTACTTTGCCAACGCCAATAAAAAGTAGTGAAAAAACAGTCCCGACATAACGTCTGGGCTGTTTTTATTCACGGCTCTTTACTTAATTTTTATGGTCTTGTTGATATCTTTCCTGCGAAGCCAAAATCTCTTTTTCCGCCGCGCTCTTGTTTTCCCAGCCAGCGACCTTAACCTCTTTTCCCTGCAAATGCTTGTAAGTTTCAAAATAATGCCCGATCTCTTCCAAAAGATGGGGAGAAAACTTTTCAATGTCTTCCAGATCTTTGATTGTCGCAAACCTCGGATTTTTTTCCTGAACCGCCAAAACCTTGCTGTCTGGTTCGCCAGAATCAATCATCTTCAAAAGCCCGACCGGCCTGGCTTCAACCAAACAGCCCGGCACCAAAGGCTCATTGCCCATGACCAGGATATCCAGAGGATCGCCGTCTTCGGAAAGCGTCTGTGGAATAAACCCATAGTCTAACGGCGAGTAAACCGCGGAATAAAACGCCCGATCCAGACGGATAACGCCGAGCTCTTTGTCAAACTCATACTTGTTCTGGCTGCCTTTGGGAATCTCAACCAAAGCATTGACGACCTCTGGAGATTTTTTGCCGGCCGAGATTTTTTCAAAATTCATATTTTTGTTTTCATTTAAGTTTTACGGAACGCCAAAGATGTTTTTCAAGATCCACCTGGGTTTCAGTTTTAAACTTCACGCCTTCTTTTAACAGTCTTTTCTTTTGTTCCTTCCAGCCGTCAAAAGCAAAGTTTTTCGCCAAGCCGCCGAGATTATTTACCACCCGGTGGCAGGGAGTTTTTAAGTTGTTGTTTGAGTGCAATGCCCAGCCGACTTTTCTGGCGTCGCGCGTACCCAAGGCTTTGGCAATCTGGCCATAAGTCATGACCTTGCCTTTGGGAATTTTTTTCACCACCTGGAAAACTTTCTCAAAAAACCCCTGACCCTGTTTCATGGTTTCACGCTTCATGTTTCACGTTAAACGTCAATATCTTTGACAAAGCTGGCTTGAGACTGGATGAACTTTTTCCGCGGCAAAACCTCGTCGCCCATTAAAATATCAAACAACTTGTCCGCTTCAATCGCGTCTTCAACCGTCACCCGCTTGATAATCCTGGTTTCAGGGTTCATGGTTGTTTCCCAGAGCTGGCTCGGGTTCATCTCGCCAAGACCTTTGTATCTTTGAACCGACACGCCTTTGATTTCCGCGGTTTCTTCTTCAGCGCCGGTTTCAATAATCTCGGAAACGGTTTTCTTCGGCGACTTTTTTTCAATCGCCTCAAGCTTCAGCTTGGCAAACTCGCTGACGATTTTGTCTTTTTCCTCTTCAGAATAAGCGTACTTGAATGTTTTGCCTTTCTGGATTTTAAACAGCGGCGGCTGGGAAAGATAAAGATGCCCGGCGTCAATCACCGGCTGGAAATAACGGAAAAACAAAGTCAAAAGCAGGGTTCTGATGTGCATGCCGTCAACGTCCGCGTCAGCCATGATAATGATTTTGTGGTATCTCAGCTTGTCAAGATTAAACTCCGAGGCGATGGCCGTGCCCATGGCCACAACCAAAGACCGGATCTCTTCGTTTATCAGCATTTTTTCCATCCTGACTTTTTCGACGTTCAGCGGCTTGCCGCGCAAAGGCAGGATTGCCTGCGTCCGCCGGTCGCGGCCTTCTTTGGCCGAACCGCCGGCAGACGGGCCCTCAACAATAAAGATCTCAGACTCTTCCGGCCGGCGGCTTGAACAATCAGCCAGCCTGCCGGGCAAAGACGCGCCTTCCAAAGCGCCTTTCCGCAACACCGAATCTTTGGCGGCTTTGGCCGCGGCCCTGGCTTTGGCCGCCAGAAAAACTTTTTCAATGATGGCCCTGGCATCAATCTGGTTTTTTTCCAAAAACTCTTTCAGGCTTGAAGAGACCACGGCGTCAACATTTGATCTGGCTTCCGGGTTGCCGAGTTTGGCTTTTGTCTGGCCTTCAAACTGCGGCACTTTAAGCTTGACTGAAACAACACTCACTAGACCCTCCCTGACATCGTCGCCGGTAAAGGTTTCGGTATTTTTAAAATAATTGTTTGCTTTGGCATAATCATTCAAAACTCTGGTCAGAGCCGTCCGGAACCCGGTCAGATGCATGCCGCCTTCGCCGGTTTTAATGTTATTGGCGAAAGAAACTTCCATTGACTGCAGGTCGTCAATGTAGCAAAGGCTGACCTCAACCGACATTGCCTCAACGTCTTTCTGGACGTAATAAATGCTTTTATGGATCTGTTCGTGGTCTTCAGTCAGATATTTAAGGTAAGAAACGACGCCTCCTTCAAAATAAAAACCGTAAACAAACGGCGTTTGGCCTTCTTCGCGCTCGTCAGAAACAGTAATCTTTGTTTTCGGCGTCAAGTAAGCCTGTTCACGAAGATGGTCAAGGATTCTTTTCCAGTCAAGCTTCAGCTCGGAAAAAATCTCGGTGTCAGCTTCAAAAATCACGGTTGTGCCGGTTTGGTCAGTCTTGTTTTTTTTCTCAACCTTGGTCGTCGGCTTGCCCCGGGCATATTCCTGAACCCATAAAAACCCATCGCGCTCCACTTCAACTCTCAGCCATTTGGAAAGCGCGTTAACCACGGAAACGCCGACGCCGTGCAGGCCGCCGGAAATTTTGTAAGAATCGCCGCCGAATTTGCCGCCGGCGTGCAAGGTGCAGAGTACGGTTTCCAGGGCGGATTTTTTCGTTTGCGGATGAATGTCCACCGGAATGCCGCGGCCATTGTCTTTGACGGAGACGCGATTATTCGGCAAAAGCTTAATCTCGATCTTATTGGCGTAGCCGTTGATGGCTTCGTCCAAAGAGTTGTCAACCACCTCCCAGATCAGGTGGTGCAGACCGTCAACGCCGGTTGAGCCAATGTACATACCCGGCCTTTTTCTGACCGGTTCCAGACCTTCCAAAACGTAAATGTCTTTGGCGGAATATGAAACTGATTTTTTTTCCGGTGTCATTACTTGTCGTGGGTGATTTGATTATTTAACGTATCTTTGCGCCGATGTCTTCAAGCTTTTGAGTGATTTTTTGCATCTCAACGTCAACTTCTTTATCCGTCAAAGTTCTGTCCTTTACCCGGAAAATCAGATGGAACGAAAAGCTTTTTTTGCCGGATTTCTCAAAAACATCAAACAGCTCAAAGCTTTCAATCAATTGAGATTTTATCTTACCAGCAACTTTTGAATATTCAATGTTTTTATCAATGAAAAACGAAATGTCGCGTTTCAGAACCGGCAAACGATTG
Source organism: Parcubacteria group bacterium GW2011_GWB1_45_10 (assembly GCA_001001185.1). Taxonomy (GTDB): domain Bacteria; phylum Patescibacteriota; class Minisyncoccia; order UBA6257; family Brennerbacteraceae; genus UBA10122. The sequence continues at coordinate 25,650 of LCKC01000002.1, forward strand.
ATTCCGCGGAAAGTTTTCGCCAGGCTTTGTTTTTTCAGAAGCTCATTCAGATTAACCTGGGCATAGCTCACCGGGCCTTTTATCCCGTACCACTCAAGAAGCGAACCTGGCAGATTGACAGCGTGACCAAAGTTTTTTCTTGAACCCTTGAAACCAAACGGCAATCTTTTCCCGCCAAGCTCATAAACTTCAGGGTTTTTAAAAACAACCTCGCCGAGCCCAAGGCTTTCAAAAACCCTTACCAGACTTCCCTTAAGCTCCAAAAACTGCTCCTGGGCGCGGCCATGGCCAAAGACTGCCAGACCAAGACTAATGGTTTCGTCCGGCAGACTGTTTTTTTGTTTGCTAAAAACATGGCCAGTCTCAAAAATCTTAATTCGGCTGAAGTTTTTCGCGTTCTCGGAAACATTTCTCAAGATTCCCGAAGCCAGGCTCCGCCTCAGGTAACGGTAGTTCTCCGAGGTTGGTTTTTCAATCTCCAGATAATCTTTTTTCCCGCCAAGTTCGCGGCGCAAAATCTCAATGTCCGACTCCCGCAAAAGCGAATAGTTCATCACTTCGTCAAACCCAAGCTTTACCAGCTCATCCTGAATCCGCCATTTCAACTCAATCTCTTTTTCCGTTTCCGGCGCCTGAATGTTTTCGGCCACGGTTTTTGCCGGAATCTTGTGGTAGCCAAGATAACGCAAAACCTCTTCGGCAACGTCTTGTTTAATCTTCAGGTCCTGCCTTAAGCTGTCAAGCTCCAAAACAAACGCGCCTTTCTTCAGTTTTTTAATTTTTGTCGTCAGGGTTTTGAAAACTTGAATCGCTTCGTTTGGTTTAACCGGAAAACCGATGATTTTTTCAATCTCTTCAAGGCTGATGGTGATTTTTTTCGGCAGCGATTTTTTCGGATAAACATCAACAAAGCTTGAAGCCATCTCGGCGCCGCAGATTTCCTGAAGCAAAACCGCGGCTCTTTGAATCGCTGTTTGCGTCAGGTTCGGATCAAGGAAGTTTTCAAACCTTGTCGAGGCGTCGGTTTTGACGCCGGTTGAATGCGAACTTTCCCTGATGTTTTTCGCTTCAAAGTTTGCCGCTTCAACAACAATTTCTTTTGTTCCAGCGTCAATCTCGGCAAACTGGCCGCCTTTAATGCCAGCCAAAGCCAGGACTCTTTTTTCGTCGGCAATCAAAAGTTCACTACCTGAAAAAACCAGGCGTTTGCCGTCAAGCGTCGTCATTTTTTCCTTTGCCTCTGCCAAACGGACAATAATCTTCTTTTTTTCCTGAGCTTTTGTCGCTTGTCGCTTGTCGCTTGTCGCAAGTTTTCCATAGTCAAACGCGTGCATTGGCTGACCAAGCTCGAGCATAACATAGTTCATAATATCGACAACCGGGCTGATTGGACGCAAGCCGCAGTCTTCAAGCCTTTTTCCCATCCAGAAAGGCGTCCGGCCGGGCTTTGACAGCCTGGCGTAAAGCGCGGTGTATCTTTGGCAAAGACTTTTTTTCCGGACATCAACTTTAAGAAACTCTTCGGTTTTGAAGCTTGATTTTTTGTAAGCGATTTTCAGCGGCCTGAGATTTTTTTTCAAAAGAAAACCCAGTTCCCTGGCAACGCCAAGATGCCCGGAAGCGTCGCCGACGCGGTTTGGCGGCAGTTTAATCTCCAGATTTTCGCCGGACAGTTCCGTGTCAAAGGCGTAACGGTTCAAAAAATCTGCCAGCTCCCTGGGAGATTTTTTGAAACCAACGATGTCTTTCAGCCAAGTATAAGAAAACTTCATTTTAATTTATTCCTGATTACCGATCACTGATTACTGTTTCTAAAACTGCTTAATAAATTTCAAATCGCCGGACATGAACAACCTGATTTCTTTGATGTTGAACTTAATCATTGACAAGCGGTCAATACCAAAACCAAAAGCAAAACCCTGCCATTTTCGCGGATCAATGCCGACGGAACGCAGAACATTCGGATGGACCATGCCCGAACCAGCCACCTCCAGCCAACCCAGACCGCCGCAAAGCCGACAGTCTTTATTCTTGCCAAAACAGCCAATACAGGAAACTGAAACATCAGCCCCGGGCTCAACAAAAGGATAAAAGGACGGCGACAATCTCATCTGAATCTCTTTGCTGCCGAAAAATTTACGAAAAAACTCGCGGACGACAAAATGCAGCGTGGCCATGGAAACGTCTTTGCCAATCATCAGGCCTTCAAGCTGATTCACCTGGAATTCGTGTCGGGCGTCGGTGGCTTCGTTGCGGAAAATCCGGCCTTCGCCGACAACCATTCGAAACGGCGGCTTGTGGGTCTGCATGTATCTCACCTGAATCGGGCTCGTGTGCGTCCTCAATAAAAACTTGTTGCCTTTTTTATATTCATAACCCGAAGCGGTTTTAACGTCTTTTTTCAAACGCGGCAGATCTTTTTCAGAAAGCCACATCGTATCCATGGTTTCCCTGGCTGGATGCCAGTCGGGAATATTCAAAGCGGAAAAGTTGTAATAGTCGCCTTCAATCTCCGGCCCGGTCATAATATCAAAACCCATCGACGAAAAAATCTTTAAAATCTCGCGGTTCGCCAGAGTCAAAGGGTGAAGATGACCTGGTTCTTGAACGCGACCCGGCAGAGTCAGATCAAAATCAGTTGCCGGAGACTGGCTATCAACCAAACTTAACGACTTTTGTTGAAAAGCTCCTTCCAAAAACTGGCGCAGCTGGTTGGCTTTCGGACCGAGCTGACGCTTTTCTTCAAGACTTTTTTTAGACAAACTTCGCAAAAACAAAGCCAGCTCAGAGTTTCGCCCGAGATATTTAACGCGCCAAGATTCTAAAACGCCGCTGGTTTTTAATCCGGCGAGTTCTTTTTTTGCCTGATTTTTTAATGTCTCAAAATCCATCCCGTTAGAAATTCCGATGAAAAATTTTAATTGACCGACAAAATAGGGTGATGACGTAATTTGCTAATGGCATAGGTTCAAATCAAGATTATTTCTAACGGGATCCATGATTTAATACAATGTCTTATTTTAACACACAAAAAGCGCCTTTTGAGCGCTTTTTGTTAGAAAACAAAGAAAAACTAGCGCCCGAAAAGGTGTTTAAAAAAGGAAAAACTGTTTTTGAAAATCGCCATAAATATCATGCTCGCCAAGCCGTAGCTTTAGCGAAGGTTGGTTGCGGGGGGAGGATTCGAACCCCCGACCTCAGGGTTATGGGCCCTGCGAGCTGCCGCTGCTCTACCCCGCTGAAAAAGCATACTACACAACCAAACAACTTACAACTTATCCGCCAAAGGCGCCTGACTGCTGGTAGGCAGGAATCTAACGCAGACAAGCAACCGGCCAGCACCATGCGCGAAGCAAAAAGGCCCGAATTTCCGGGCCTTTTCTCCCGCAAACGCGGGAATAATTTTCACTTCCGGCAGCTGTTGCCTGCTGCCGAAAGTGTCGAAAGGAGGGAGAGAACAAAAAAATCTCCTGAGTTATTAGACCACACCTTAAAAAACTTTCAACCCCCGCCTCACCAGTTTATTGAGCTGACCATCGCGTCCTGATATTTAAGCGCCACGCCGTTTGTTTCCGTGATTGTTCCGGTAGTCATGAAAAATCTTATGCCTTGCGTCTGAAGCTCGGAAATTTTTTCCTGATAATTTGAATTAACCCAATAAAAATAAGCTTGCGCCGGAATGATTCCGTCACTGCCATCGTTTCGCCAGGATTTCAAGCTTGTTTCATTGCCGCTGGAAGCGGTTTTTTTAACCAATTTGTAATCTTTCAAATCCAGGTTAACGCTGTTCGGATTAAACATTTTCACAAAATCAGAGTTCAGGCTTCCAGTCAATCCAAACTGAACCTCTTTAATCTGCGCCGACGTCAAGCTTACTTGGCTTGCCGCCGGAGACTGAAGAAGGCTTGGCGAAGGCGATAAAGATAGCAGCGGAGTTGACGACGGAAGCAACGCCAAAACAACCGGGTTTTTCGGCGAGACTTCGGAAACAACAAAATCGCCCAGATTATTGTTTGTATCCTGGTTTTGCGCTTTCCGGCTGACGCTTTTGCCTGATTCCGGCGTTGAACAGCTTGAGCCTTCGTAATCAAAAGCTGAACCGCAGCCCAAAAGGTCTGCCAAACGACCAGAAGAATCAAACAGGTAAATTGCGTTGTTTTCGGAGATTGAATAGCTCTTGCTTGACCAGCCAGTACCAGCGCCGAACTTTTCCGAAAAATCAGGATGAGAAATCAAGAAATAACCTTGGGATAAAATCTTTCCGGAAAACTTTTCCGCAGAAACCAGAACCGAATCCTGACCCGATTCGGTTTTTTTCCTGAGCTCCCAGGAGCTTAAATCAACGTCAAAATCGTTCGGATTGAAAAGCTCAACAAACTCTTCTCTGGCAGAGTTTTTTGTCCCGAACAAAACCTCAGAAATTAAAATTTTTGAAAAAGGCTTTTCCGCTTCTTCTGCTCCAGGCTTGTTCTCGGCAAAAGAAGCGCCAAAAAAATCAGCGGTCAAAGGCGGGACCTGGGTTTCCGGGACATTGCTTGAAGCAGCCGGTTTTTTTGAATCAAAAACAATCTTTGTTTTTTGACTCGGTTTTGGCGAAAAAGCCCCGATTTTTTCCGACAAAGGCGCTTCCGGGTTCAAACTGACCCTTGTTTCCAAAAAACTTCTGAAGTAGCCGCCGGAAACGGCAAAAACAAAAAAACCGAAAGCCAGCAAAGTTCCGGCTGTGATAAAAGCGATTTGACCCAAACCAGAAAGAGATTTTTTCCTGGCGCGAATCATTGATTAAAAACTAAGTTGACTTAAACAACGAAGTTGACGATTTTATCTTTGACAAAGATTGTTTGTTTCAGTTTTTTACCCTGAAGCCACTTGGAAACTTTCGGCGACATTGAAGATTTTTTGACAATCTCTTCCTGAGACATTGAAAGCGGCGCCGTCAAAGTGTCGCGGATCTTACCGTTCACCTGAATCGCATAAACAAAACTTTGTTTTTTGAACAGCGCCTCGTCAAACTTCGGCCATTTCCCGCTCTCAATCAATGTTTTATTGGAAAACGACCAAACCTCTGACGCCAGATGCGGCGCAAACGGATAAAGCAGCAAAATGAACTGGCTCAAAAAATCTTTCCGGTCTTTTTCCGAAAGCCTGGTTTTGGCGTCAATAAAACCGTTCAAAAACTCCATCTGCGCCGAGATGGCAGTGTTAAACTGCATGGCTTTAATGTCTTCAGTGACTTTTTTGATTGTCTGATGCAGCAACCGCTTAATTTTATTTGTTTCTTCTTTGTCGGGTTTGTTTGTTGATTGGTTGCTTCTGGTTTTTTGTTTTTTGTTGTAAGTTTTTTGTTGTAAGTTGATGGCGGTTTGCCAGACACGGTTCAAAAACCGGTAAATGCCGACAATGCCGTTGGTATCCCAGGGTTTGGCTGCTTCCAAGGGTCCCATAAACATCTCATATATCCTGACAGAATCGGCGCCGAACTTTTTGACAATCTCGTCCGGATTAACCACATTGCCGCGGGACTTTGACATTTTTTCGCCGTCGCTTCCCGAAATCAAACCCTGGTTGACAAGTTTGGCAAAAGGTTCAACGTCAGGCAAAACCCCGAGGTCAAACAAAAACTTATGCCAAAAACGGGCGTAAATCAAATGACGGGTGGCGTGCTCAACGCCGCCGACGTAAAAATCAACCGGAGACCAGTACTCCAAAATTTTCCTGTCCCAGAATTTTTTCGCCTGGCTGGCTTTCAACTTTATCTGCTTGTTTCCCAAAGCAAAAGCCAGATAATACCAGCAGGAACCGGCCCACTGTGGCATGGTGTTTGTTTCCCTTTTTGCTTTTGAACCGCAGTTCGGACATTTAACATTGACCCAAGATTCAATATTCGCCAAAGGCGACTCGCCTGTGCCCGTCGGCTCGTAATACTTAACTTTCGGCAAAGTTAAGGGCAGGTCTTTTTCTTTCAAACCAATCCAGCCGGGATTCATCGCTTCTCCTAAAGAGAAACCTAAATTTCCAATTTTCAGTTTCCAATTTTCAATTTTTGAAATTTCATTGGTAATTGGTAATTGGTAATTGGCGTTTTTAAGTTTATTGTGGCAATTTTCACAATAAACCAAGGGCATCGGTTCGCCCCAGTATCTTTGCCGGTCAAACCCCCAGTCTTCAAGTTTGTAGTGGACCGCTTTTTTGGCGTTCATGAAGTTCGCGATTTTTTCCTGAGCCAGCTTTGGCGGCGTCCGGTCAAACGGCCCGGAATGAATCAGAACGCCGTCATCAACGTCAGTGTAAGCTTCATCAAGCAAATGCTCCTGGCCGTCCGGCGAGATTACCTCAATAATCTCGAGCGCGAACTTTTTCGCGAACGCAAAGTCGCGTTCGTCGTGCGCCGGCACACCCATGACCGCGCCGGTGCCATAAGTCATCATCACGTAATCAGCCACCCAAACAGGCACGCGTTTGTGGTTCGCCGGATTAACAACGTAACTGCCGGTAAAAACGCCGGTTTTTTCTTTTTCCGCTTCGCGGGCAAGCTCGGTTTTATTTTTGCTCTGGCTGACATACTGCCTGACGCGCTCGCGGTTTTCCGCCGTCGTCAGCTTGTTGACTAACGGATGTTCCGGCGCCAACACCAGAAAAGTAACGCCAAAGATCGTGTCGAGTCTGGTGGTGAAAACTTTGATTTTTTCAGGAATCCCCGGTGACGCAAATTCAAACTCATAGCCGAAAGACTTGCCAATCCAGTTTTTCTGCATTTCTTTAACACCTTCCGGCCAGTTCAGCGGCTTCAAGTCCTGTAAAAGCCTGTCAGCGTAATCCGTAATCTTCAAAAACCACTGACGCATTGGCCGGCGTTCAATCTCTGACTTACAGCGCTCGCAGCGGCCGTTTTCCAGATCTTCGTTCGCCAGCCCGGTTTTGCAGGACGGACACCAGTTAATCGGCCTGATTGACTGGTAAGCCAAGCCTTTTTCAAACATCTTCAAAACAATCCACTGTGTCCATTTGTAATACTCCGGGTCGCAGGTTGAAACCTCCCTTGTCCAGTCGTAAGACAAACCAATCGTTTCTGATTGTTCGCGGAAATGATTGATATTTTTTTGAGTGATTGCCAGAGGATGAACCTTGTTTTTAATGGCGTAGTTTTCCGCGGGCAAACCGAAAGCGTCCCAGCCCATCGGATGGAGCACGTTCAAGCCCTGCATCCGCAAAAAGCGCGAATAAATGTCAGTCGCGGTATAGCCTTCAATATGCCCGACGTGCAGCCCGTCGCCCGACGGATACGGAAACATATCCAGAATGTAAAACTTTTTCTTTTTGGAAAAATTTTCCGCCTGCCAGAGCCTGAAATTTTTCTTTTTCCAGGCTTTCTGCCACTTTTTTTCTATTTGGTTATGATTATATTTCATGAATTAAATAACTAATAGTTCAGACAAACAAAGAACTATCGGCTAAGGAGACCCTTTGCGGCTTTACTATGACACTCGACAGCCCTAGGCGCAGGATTCATAAAATAAAATCTACTTTTTAAACTTTGACTTTTCATTTTGATCTTTGAAATTTGATGTTTGATTTTTTATCAGTTCTTTGACCTTTTCGATTATTTTAGCACTGGGAAGTTTGGAATTAAACGCCGCGGAGTTATTGTGGCCACCGCCGACAAAATAGCCGGCAATCTTGCCCACATCAACTTTACTGTTAAAAGCCGAAGCTCTTAAACTCCCGCGATATCCTTTACCAGAGCCGTCTTTTTGAAGAATCAAAATGTATTTCAGGCCTTCAACTAAAAGAAGCTGGTTCGCCAAAAAAGACCTCAACCCGGAAATGCTATGGCTTTTCGTGAACACTGAATAAGCCAAGCCCAGTTTTTCGTCAAACTTCACCCTTGAACCAAACTTTGAAAATCTCAAAAAATCACCGAAGCTGTCCCAAGACCTGACCAGCTTAAACGCCAAAGAAAAATTCCTGCCGCGGACATTGAGCTTGGCAATCTTCGGAATCAACCTGTCAGAATTGTGTTGGAAAACAAAAACGCCGGTATCAGAAAGCATCCCCAAAAGCAGGCAAAAACCGATTCTTTCGTTGAAGGCGGTTTTCATAAAATTCAACAAATCAAAAACCATTTCTGCCGCCGAAGTTTTTCCCTGGTCAACCCAGACAATATCGCCAAACTGGTCTTCAACCGCGTGATGATCAATGGAAATGACTTTAGAGCGGCTATTTTTAGTTCTTTCAAAAACCTTCTGGTTCAACATTCTTGTCGCGCCGTAATCAAGTAAAATCACCAGATCTGATTTTAGAAAAGAGTCTTTTTGATAAGCCCCGGCCATTTCAAACGCGTTTTTCATTTTGGCGCTTAGTTCGCCCACGGAAACCGAGACTTTCTTTCCTCTTTTTCCTAACGCCAAAGCCAAGGCGAAACATGAACCCGCAGAATCAAAATCCGGGCTTCGGTGTCCGGCGATATGGATTCTTTTGGCTTTTTTTATCGCTTCGCTAATTGAGCTTAAATAATCTTTTTCCGTTTTCATAAGTTATTTTTACTACTTCATCATAGCCGATTCCCCTGACCTCGGCAATTTTTTCCGCCACCAGCCTGATATTTTTCGGCTCGTTAATGCTTGAACGCAAAGGTTCAGGAGCCAGCCAAGGCGAATCAGTTTCAATCAAGATTTTTTCCAAAGGCGCTTTTTTCACTGTTTCAAGAATGTATTCACCGGAATCATAAGTAATAATCCCGCCAAAAGCCAGATAAAATCCGTAATCCAGCATTTTTTTGCCGTAATTCCAGTTCTGGACAAAGCAATGACAGATCCCAAAAAGTCCTTTTTTTGAATATTTTTCCGCGAGCACCAGAACTTCTTTGTCGCCGTTTCGATTATGAATCACTAAAGGCAAGCTAAACTCAACCGCCAGCTTAATCTGCATCTCAAACAACTCAAGTTGCTCTTTTAAGCCTCGGCCTTGGTACGCCGAAGCTCTCGCCTTGCCGAAGCCTCCGGCGTAGCGCAGGTCAAGCGAAGGCGACCTAACTAAGTCAATGCCAGTCTCGCCAATGCCAACAATTTTTTTCGAGCTCTTCAACTGTTCTCGCAAACCTTTTTCCAGCTCGTTCAAAGAAACACCCGGTTCTTCGTGCGGATAAATGCCGATGGCGCAAAAAACATTTTTATGCTTTTCCGCCAGGGCAATCGCTTTTTGATTGTCTTTCAGATTCGTGCCAATGTTCACGAAAAGGCCGACACCAACTTCTTGCGAATCTTTAATGATTTCTTCGGCGGATTTTTTGTTTTTTTCGTCAAGTAGATGACAATGGGTGTCAAACAAAAGCATAATAAAGAATTATGAATTTAAGAGTTTCATAAATTAACTGATTAACTAAATCCTCGGGAACAAGCTTGGATACTCGGAAAACCTGATTTTACGGCCAATCCACCCTTCGACAAGCTCAGGGTTCTCGGCATTGCGAACAGAACTCTTGCCGGCAATGCCGAGAATAATCAAGATATTTTCGCTCGCCTGCGGCATAAACGGGCTCAGCATCCAGGCCAGATTGCCTAACAGCAAAACCAAAGACGACAAAGTTTTTTTGAACTGCTCCCCTGCTTCTGTTGTTGGTTGTGAGTTGTCGGTTGTAAGTTCTTTCAACAAAGTCCAGGGCTTGTGCTCATTGACATAGCTGTCGCCTTCGGAAACCAGCCCGTTAATCAAAGCCAGAACTTCGTTGAATTTGTATTCTGCCATCAGCTTTTCATACTCTTGCCAGGCGGTTTCGATTTTTTCCGAAAAATCGTTTTCTTTGAGTTTCAGCTCTTTGCCGTACAAATTGCCGAGCTTCAAAACCCGCGCGCTCAGATTGCCGATGCCGTTGGCCAGATCGCCGTTGTAGCGGGCAACAAACTTTTCGTCCGAATAATCCCCGTCTTCAAACGGATTAATCTCGCGCAGGAAAAAATAACGGACCGCGTCAGAACCAACGCCGAACTTTTGCATGATTGCCTGCGGCGAAATGCCATTGCCCAAAGACTTTGAGATTTTTTCGCCGGCAACCGTCAAAAAGCCGTGAATCATCAAGGCTTTCGGCAAAGGCAGGTGCGCGGACAAAAGCATTGCCGGCCAGATTAACGCGTGAAACTTCCAGATGTCTTTGCCGACAATCTGCAGGTCCGGCGGCCAGAATCTCTGGAACTTGCCGCCGGCTGAAGCGTACTCAACGCCGGAAAGATAGTTTGTCAGAGCGTCGGCCCAGACATAAATCACCTGGGTGTCGTCGTCAGGCACGGGAATGCCCCAGCTTAACTTTTCTTTCGGTCGGGAAAAACTGACGTCCTGCAAACCGCTGTCAATGAAAGACAGCACCTCGGCTTTTCTGAACTCCGGCACAACCTTCAGTTCGTCGGTTTCAATCAGTTGTTTAAGCTCGTTTTGGTATTTTGCCAGCTTAAAAAAATAATTGTCTTCGTCAATGGCAATCGGCTCGGTTTTGTGGATCGGACACAAACCGTTTTCCAGGTCTGATTCCACCAGATATTTTTCGCAGCCGACGCAGTATTTTCCGGAATAATGGCCTTTATAAATGTCGTCCGAGTCTTTAATCGCCCGCCAGATCTTGGCGACGTTCGGCCAGTGCTTTTCTTTGTCAGTCGTCCGGATGAAAAAATCAAACGAAACGTTCAAGGCCTCGGCAGAACGCCGGAAAAGGCCGGAGATTTCGTCAACAAACTCTTTGGCGCTTTTGCCGCGGCTTTTCGCGGTTTCTTCGATCTTAATGCCATGCTCGTCAGTGCCGGTCAGAAAAAACACTTCTTTCCCGGCAAGCCTTTGATGGCGGGCAATCACGTCCGCCTGGATAAACTCCAGTAAGTGGCCGATGTGCGGCTCGCCGTTGGTATAAGGAATGGCGGTGGTGATGAAAAATTTCGGTTGCATACGCAGATTTTAGCACAAAACCGCTTTTTCAGCGGTTTTGTGCTAGGTCTGTGAAAACAAAATTACGAATAAATCTTTTTTGTCAAAAAATCCTTGAGTTCCGGAACCAAAACCCTGACTTGTTTGGCTGTGTCCCTGTCTCTGACTGTGACGGTGTTGTTTTCCAGAGTGTCAAAATCAATGGTCACGCAATAAGGCGTGCCAATCTCGTCCTGGCTGTAATAACGCTTACCAATGTTGCCGCGCTCATCCCAGGCGACATTAAAAGAATTATGAATTGAGAATGATGAATTACGGTTTTTAAGCGAATCATAAACTTCGCGGGCTTTGGCAACCAGCTGGGGCTTGTTCGCCAAAAGCGGAAACACCGCCGCTTGGTACGGCGCGAGATACGGCTTGAGCTTCAGATAAACCCGGCTTGCCCCGAGCGTAGCCGAGGGGTCTTCCTGATAAGCTTCGCACAAAATCGCCAAAAAGCTCCGCTCCACGCCAAAACTCGGCTCAATCACGTGCGGCCAAAACTCTTTGCCGGTTTCCTGGTCTTTGTATTTGAGATTCTGGCCGGAAAACTTTTCATGATTTTTCAGGTCAAAATCCGTCCGGTAAGCCAGGCCGTAGAGCTCTTTTTTGCCGAACGGAAACTCGTACATGAAATCAACTGTCCGTTTCGAATAATGGGCGCGCTCGTTGTCCGGCACCTCAAAAGCGTCGACTTTTTTCAGGTTAATGCCGATAAGCTCCATCCAGTCTTTTGTCTGCTTGACCCAGTACTCAAAATGCTTTTGCCAGTCTTTGTCCGAGTTCGGCTCTTCAATAAAATACTCAATCTCCATCTGCTCAAACTCGCGTGTCCGGAAAATAAAGTTTCCCGGCGTAATTTCGTTTCTGAACGCTTTGCCGATTTGCGCCATGCCGAACGGCAGGGTTTTTCTGGTGGTATCTAGAATGTTTTTAAAGTTCACAAACATTGCCTGAGCAGTTTCCGGCCGGAGATAGGCCATGTTTGTTTTTTCTTCTGTCGGACCAATGTTTGTTTTAAACATTAAATTAAACTGTTTGGGTTCAGTCCAATCTTCTTTGCCGCATTCTGGACAAGAAATATCTTCTCGTGAAACAATATTCCCTTTTTCGTCGACAAAACCAAGATGATCGGCGCGAAAACGAGAATGACATTTTTTACATTCAATCATCAAATCAGCAAAACCAGCTCCGGTATGCCCGGACGCTTCCCAGACTTTTGGATTTAAGATCACGGCGCCGTCCATGCCAACCATATCGTCGCGTTCAACAACGAACTTTTGCCACCAGAGTTTTTTAATGCTATTTTTCAGCTCCACGCCTAAAGGGCCGTAGTCCCAGGAATTGGCCAAGCCGCCGTAAATCTCTGATCCGGCAAACACAAACCCACGCCTTTTGCAAAGCGAAACAATCTTTTCCATCAAGCCTGATTCTTGTTTTTTAACCATAATTCATCATTCGTTATTCATAATTCCATTGCTTACTGTTCCACTCTGCCGTTTTCCTGGTCAACCGAACTGTCATCCGGCAGGTCGGAATAAATTCCCTGGACATTTTCATTGAATTTGTTGGCCGTGAACATGTCATCGCCGGAAACATTCATGTCATTGACCACTTGAATCAAACGGCCAAGCTGGTCTGAAGATGGCGTCAGGCTGACCTGAAAAACAATGTTTTTTTCCTGCCAGGCCGGCAGGTAATCAACCCGCCAGGTTAATTGGCCGGTTCTTGAGTTAAAAACAAAATCCGTGTCATTGGTGTCGCCTTTAATCCGGCCGTCGTAAGAAACATTGGTTGGAAAAGTCGTCGTCACGAACACATTTTTAAAATCGTTGGCCTGGGCCTGCAGTTTGAGGTAAAGACTGTACTGCGTGACTTTATTGACTTTCGGCGTCGCCGTTCCGGAGTTCAAAAACCCGGTCTGAAGATTATCTTTGAACAAAAGCTTCGGGATTAACGCCAAGCGGCCGTTGATGTTTGAAACCAGCTCGTTTTTCGCCAGCACTTCCGTGCCGATGCTGCCGGGTTTGTTTGCCGACGAAATCTCAACGTTCATTTTCAGAATGTTATTGACGCCGTCTTCCGGATAAACGTCTTTAATATTCAGATAAACCTGGACCTCGCCAAACTCCTGCGGTTTTAACGCCAAAAGCTGGGGAGTGTTGCCGCCGTTCCAGGTGATTTTTTTGGTTTTTGAAGAATAAAATCCGGAATCAAGCTTCAAAGACGCCATCTCAAACCAGGCATCGGAAAAATCCGCGATAATGACAACGTCTTTCAGGGTCACGTCGTAGTTGTTTTTGAAACTGATTTGATAGCGCAAGTTTTGTCCGGGGTTCGGCGAATGCTCGCGGGTGCCGTTCAAAACCACGCCCAGAGAAAACGGGTTTGAGGCCACAACAATGTCTTCGGTCATATCGGTAATGACAATGTCTTTGTTCCTGACCGGAACTTTGAAAACAAGCTTCAAAACTTTTCCGGACGCATCGCTGCCGGAAACTTGGGCTTTGAAATTAATCCGCTTTTCTTTCTGCGGTTCAAGGTCTTTGAAAACCCAAACCAGATTCCCGGATTCGTCTTTTTGGTCAAACTTCGGGTCAATGAAAGAAACGGAAAAATCTTTCGGCGGTTCAAGAACGAGCTTGCTTGATTCAATGATTTTTTCCGCGGCGTTTTTATAAGTCAAGTAGCCGGAAAAATCTTCGCCGGACAAAGCCTGCTGAGGCATGGAGATCGCCAGGTTGGCGCCGGTATTGGCGATTCTCGGCTGCCAAACAAAAGTTTTTTCCGTCTTGACGGTCTGGTTTTCCCGGCGGTACCTGGCGGTTATTTCAACCGTCCTTTGTTCCAGTCCCCGACCCCAAAAAACAGACGGCACCAGTTCTTTGTAATCGGTTTGCGGCGGGATATCGCCGATTTCTTTTTGAATCAAAGTCGAGCTGGGTGAATCGGAGAGAACAGTGCCGTCGTCAACCCTGATGACCAAAGAAACTTCTTTCAATGTTTCTTTGGCGGCGCGGTTGGAAACAACGACTTCAAACAAAGTTTTTTCGCCGAGATTGACGGAGTTTGAGCCCAAAACATTCAAACCAAGATAGTCGGGCGGCGCCAGGTTGACAATATAAGTGAAAAACGCCAAAGCCAGGCCGCTCAAAACAACAACCAAGCCGATGATTAAGCCGGTTTTTTTGAAATTAAAACTGAACTTTGGCAGCTGAAAATTTGTTTTTGCCGGTTCAGTGCTTTTTTGCTCAGCCGGCCACTCTGTCAATGGCTTTTGTCCAGTTGCCGGCGAAGGCGAAGTTTTTTGAGCGGGCTGGTTCCCCGCTGGTTGATTTTGTTCCATAAAACAGATTATATCACGCGAACCAGAAACTCAGCAGCTAAATAAATAATCAAAGCATGTAAGCGTAGGCCTGCTTCTGAAAATAAAAAGCGATTTTTTTGATTAAATCTTTGTTTTCCGAAACCAACAGCCAGTCTTGCTCCAAAATCCGGCTAAAATCAGCAAAAGCTTTGGGGCTGATTTTTTCGCCGGGAATGTTTTTCTTTTTTGAACACTCCGGACAAAAACTCCGGCCGTCAAAAAAAACCGCGATTTCGTTATTTAATTGTTTTTCACAGCCAAAACAACGGAAAAAATCAGGCAAAAATCCGAGCTTTTTCAAAACCAGCAGCACCAGCTCGGCTTCAAAAAGATCCAAGTCAAGCTCGGTTTTTAAGGCAAAACTTGTTTCCATGGTTTTTAAATATCCGGCCCAAAACTGAAAAACTTCGGCCGGCGCCAAAACCCTGGCTTGATGATGCTTGAAAAACGGAAAAGGCAGAAACTCGCTGATAAACCCGGCATTTTTCAAAACGTTTTTTAAAGCCGGGTGACTGCTTCTGATTCCGGGAAAAGAAAGCTCTTCCAAGGCCTGGGTAATCTGGAATCCTTTTGCAGACTCAATCACCTCAACCCAGGAAAAATTCGGCGGCTCAAGATGGCCGACCAGTTTTGATTTCGGTTTCAAAACGCTCCGGGAGATCGCTTCAATCTTGCCAAACTCCCGGCTAAGCAGAAAATAACGCCGGTCATGCTCGCCGACGTTTTTGTAAGAAAGAATAAACGCTTTGAGAGAATGGGTAATCAAGAAATAATGATTGTCGGTTTGAATATATCTATCAAACCACTTTATCAAAAATCCTCCGCTTAATAAAGCGGCTCTGCCCCGACAAACGCTTTTTTGCTTATTCTTTGTCGGCAAACACCACCAGCCGCTTGGAGTAGCTTTTTAAAGCTTTGTTCCAAATCCCCCCGCAAGTAATCAGGTTAAGATGCGGCTTCCCGTCGCTTGAAACAAACACGCCTGAAGCGTCCGCTTTCGGGTCGTAATTCCGGATTTCGCGCACGACAAAGACAATCACTGCCCCTTTGTCGTCTTCAATATACAACTTGTCGCCTTTGCGCAATCTGTGCAAATCATCAAACACCGAGGCTTGCTTGTTTTTCCAGCCGTAGTGCCCGGCAATCACCGCGCTGCCATTTTCACCGGGACGCGGCCCAAGATTAAACCAAGCGGCGTCAGCGCGTTTTTTGGGCGCATCCATGGCTCCATCCGGCGCAAGGCCCACGTATTCAACAACGGCGTCAACATTGATGCTTGGAATTTTAAGGCGCGTTGGCAGCCCGAAAACTGATTGTTCTTGTTCTGAAAAAGAAACAGCATTCCCGGGAAACAACGCCAAGTTGTCCTTTACTTGCATACTCGCGCCGCTGAGACTCCAGTAAAACGAACCAGCAGACAAATTGGCGATGAAATAAGCGGGAAGCATCAAAGAGAATGCCAACGCCGCAAAGACAACCGTTAATTTTGATAAGATTTTCAATAGCATGAATTTTTTCCAAAAAGTTAGCGACCCGCAAGAGCCAGGCAAAAACTCGCCTGGCTCTTGTTCATCAATGCTTCGCAATGCTCGAGTCGATTAAACTCTTTGCTTTCTTTGAATGAAGTAAAAGAAGATTGAAACCGCAAAGATGACAGCCGGAATGACGATATTCCAAGGAATATTGTTGTCGCCGGGAGCAATCCCCGTATTCGGAAAACTGATGCCGAGCACTTGGGGACTGAGCACCACAACCGTCGCCAGCGAGTAATCAATCGCAGTCAAACCATTGGCGCTTCCTTCGGCCGTGCCGGTGTTTGTCGTTGTTTGTGTAAGGTTAGTTTGACAGGTGAAGCTCCATGCCTCATTGCTTTCAAGCAGATTGTTTTGGTTAAGGTCTCCCGGATGTCCGACAACGCGGCCCGGCAAACCAGTGCATTTATTGTCAATGACACTGACATTGTTTAACGGCTCCGTGCCGGGATTGGTCACGATATACATGTAAGTAACTGCTCCGCCGCCAACGGGAAGAACGAAGACATTCGGCTTTTTTACCAAATGAATTAATGGCGGCGTTAACGGCACACTGACGACAACGGTTGCGTTCGCCGTATCAATCGCCGTGATGCCATTGCCCTGGCCAGTCGCAGTCACGGTATTGGTGGTGGTTTGCGAAAGCCAAGGGTATTGGTGGTGGTTTGCGAAAGCCAAGTGGTGCAGCGATACTTCCAGACTTCTTGCTCTTCAAGCTTTGAGTTGCTGTTGGTGTCTCCAGAAACAAAAGTTACGGGAGAGCATTGGTTGTCAGCAACATTTATGTCACTCATGGTAACTATGCCGATGTTCAAAACCGTATAGTCGTAAGTCACTGATCCCGGTCCGGAAGGCAAGGCTAAAGGAGTCGGGACTTTCAAAATGCTGATAAATGGCGGGATAGGATCTGAACCAGGCGTGGAGGGTTGAGAAGGAGAGGGCGGGATTGCGCAAACTGCTTTGGTAACAGTGTTCGCATCCAACGTAACCGCGCCGTTCCGCGCCAACACTCGGCCCTCAACATTGGCACCGGTCGTCAGTGTGACTGAAGTCAAAGCCAGGATATTTCCTTTAAAAACAGAGTTGGCTCCGAGCGTTGC
>LCKC01000003.1 GCA_001001185.1 Parcubacteria group bacterium GW2011_GWB1_45_10
CATCGTCTACCTTTCCACTGAGGAAACCATACCGGCTGGCGGTTCAAGGAACTATCAGCTTAGCGGTACGGTGACGGCGCCCGGTTCCAACTCTTCAATCAGCACTCAGCTGGTTTTGAGAGCCGACGCGACTACGGCTAGCATCCTTAAGGGCGCTGCCTGGCGCGATGTGGTTACGTCTGTCGCAGACAGCACCACAGGAGTTAACACGGTAGTTAATGACACCGACTCCGGTTTTGTCTGGTCAGACAACTCGGCAACCGGCCACACCTATGGCGGTGAAGGCGCGGCGGGTGGAACGGCCGACTACGCAAACGGCGTCTTCATTGACACCTTCCCGTCAACGACTTACGCACGGTCCAACTAAACCTATCCTTGAAGGTTCGAAAGAGCCCCTTTTCGGGGCTCTTTCGTTTTAAGCGTGATTTCGTTTAGAATTTAACAATATGCCGATAAACAATTTTCTTACGAGAACGGTTAAAATGCTTTTGTTCTTGTTCGCTTTGACACCGCTCGTTGTTTCCGATTCTTTTTATCTTTTCCCGTTTGTCCTGCCGAAAGTGATATTTCTCCGTTCCGTCATCGGCTTGGCTTTGATTTTATTCCTCGCCGATGTTTTGGCGGGTTTTTTCAAGACCCGAACTTTCCCGTCATTTCGTTTTTGGAAAAACCCGATCTTTATTTTCGTCTGCCTTTTCTTAATATCCGCGGCTTTGAGTTCAATTTTTGCGCCCAATGCTTACCGTGCTTTCTTCGGCAATGCCGAGCGCAGCGAAGGACTCTACGGCATCCTCCATTATTTTGTTTTTATGATTCTCTCGCTTTTGATTTTCAGAAAGAAGGACTGGTTTACATTTTTTAAAATTCTTCTTGTCGTCGGTTTTATTTCTTCTTTTTACGCTTGGCTTCAGTATTTGCGTATTGATAAATTCCCGCTGGCGTTTCCCGCCGAAGCCCAGCCCGGCTCGTTCCACGGCAATCCGGCTTTTTTGGCAAGCTATCTTATTCTTCTTTTTGCGCCCGCCGCTTTCATTTTCTTAAACTCTAAAGAAGGCAGTTTTTGGCGCTATGCTTCGGTTTTCGTTTCGGTTTTCGCCTTTGCCACCGTCTTCATCACGGCCATCCGGGGCGCGATTTTGGGCCTTGCCGCCGGCCTTACGGTTCTTTTGATAATTTTGGCTTTCAGCTCAAAATTAAAAGTCAGGAAACTTTTTTTCGTAAATATAAGCGTCATTTTGCTCCTCGTTCTTATTGCTTTCGGATTTACTTTTTGGACGACGAAGGATTCGCCTTTCTGGCTCAAAATCCCCGGCCTTAATCGCTTAACCTCTCTTTCGTTTGAAAATCCGTCGGTTGTGACGCGTCTGGTGGGCCTTAAAATCAGCTGGGACGCTTTCAAGGAGAAACCGATTCTGGGTTGGGGGATGGAAAATTACGGCATCGCTTACAACAAGCACTTCGACCCGAGCTACTCTTTTTATGCAGAAGACTGGTTTGACCGGGCGCACAACCGGGTGGCCGACATTGCCGTGATGCAGGGACTGTTCGGATTTCTCGCTTATTTTGGGCTTTTGGGCAGCGTGTTCTATTTATTCTTCAAAGAATGGAAGAAAAAAAACGAGGGAGAGATTTCCCGGGCGGCGCCGGTTTTGGCCGCCGTCTTTGCGGCGTATTTCGTGAACAATTTTTTCCTTTTCGACCAAATCACTTCTTACATCCCGCTTTTTGGAATTCTGGGATTTTTGATTGCCGAATCAAATATAGGGAGGTCCGACCTCCCAAATATTGATGGCAACGTCAGGAGGTCGGACCTCCGGGGAATTGGGCAGAAAATTAATCCCTACCTCTTTGCCCTGCCGGCTCTGGTTTTAACGGGCGGCGTACTCTGGGCACTCTATTTCTGGAATTACTTGCCGGTTTATCAAGTCATTACCCTCCGTGATGCCGTGAGGAGTCGTGTCGGCCAAAATATTTTGGCCGCCTCCGATAAATTTCTCACGCCCTACAACTACATCCAGATGGAGATAAGAAAGCAGTTTTTGGAAATTATTTACAACAGCAAGCTCATTACCAATGAGAAATTCAAGCCGCTTGCTGACAAAGCCCTCCAGGCCATGGAGGAATTCACGGACAAAGAACCGTTTGACCCGAGGCACTTCAGTTCCCTTATTGAATCCTACAACGAAAGAGCCAAAGAAGACCCAAGTTTGTTTACCAAGACGGAAGTTTTCGCAAGGAAAGCGGTTGCTCTCTCGCCTAACCGCCAGGGCCTTCTTTATCATCTCGCCTTCACTTTAGCCGGTGAAGAGCGGTTTGACGAAGCGATTGAACTCTCAAGAGAAACACTTGCGCTTGACCCCCGCATCGCCAAAGCCCATTACGAACTTGCGATTAACTTAGCGCTTGCAGCCGACTCCGAAAAATATAAAGGCACGCCGAAACAAATGGAATACCGCACGGAAGCCCTCAAAGAACTTGACGAGGCATTAGATTTGGGCAGCCGCCGTTTGGGTTCCTTGGAGCCCTACAGCGGTTCGGATATCACCAACACCCAGTACTATCTTTTCTTGGAGAGCGACCTAAAGAATATGGTTATTTTGTATCGCAGTCTGGGTTTGCCAGACCGGATGGCTAAGGTTTTGGAAATTTTGATTGTTTCCCATCCGGAAAACAAGGATTACCGCTACGACGCGATGGTTGTTTACCGTGCCCTGCGCGATAAGGATAAAATAATAGAACACGCCGAGGCCTTAAAGAAACTAGACCCGGCGCTTGCCTCGGATATGGATACCATTATTGATTTAGCGGAAAAAGGAGAGTGGGAGATTTTGGACTCATTCTAAACGGTAGAACTAAACGATAAAATTGTCCAACGCCTTAACGGCCGCTTGCGGGCTATTCCGCAATTCCTTTGAAAGGGTTTCCAAACCGCTTTTTACGAGATTCGCGTCTTTCGATTTTTCGTTTTTGGTGATGAAGATTTTATCCCACTGGGTGCGGCCTACCTGTTTTTCGTCATCGGAGAAGATTTCTTCAAATATTTTCTCGCCCGGCCGGATGCCGGTGAAAACTATCGGCACGTCCAAGTCGGGCGTGAAACCCGCCAAACGAATCATTTCCTTGGCGACGTCGGCGATTTTCACAGGTTTGCCCATATCCAGCATGAATATTTCGCCGCCACTGCCGACTGCCCCAGCTTCCATTACGAGAAGCGTTGCTTCCGGTATGGTCATAAAGTAGCGAGTCATCTCCGGGTGAGTAACCGTAACCGGCGAGCGAGATTTGATTTGCTCCTTGAAGAGGGGAACAACCGACCCGCGTGAGCCGATGACGTTGCCGAAGCGAACCGAAACGAATTTGGTTTTGTTTTCGCTGTTTAATCCCTGGACGATGACCTCCGCCACCCGTTTGGTTTTACCCATGACCGATACCGGTCGGATTGCCTTGTCGGTTGAGATGAGCACAAATTTCGGCACGCCCGCCTCCATCGCCGCCTCTGCTACGTTCAAGGTGCCGAAAACGTTCGTTTGAACAGCTTCTTCCGGGTATTCCTCCATCAAAGGCACGTGCTTGTAGGCCGCGGCGTGGAAAATCACGTCCGGTTTCCAATTCTTTACCAGAGAGAATATTTTACTGCGGTCGGAAATGTTGGCGATGACTGGCTGAAGCATTTCCACGGGGTAGGAGCGGATGAGTTCCATATGAAGGTCATAGACGCCGCTTTCATTGAAATCAAGAAGAATTAATTTTTTCGGCTGAAAACCAGCGACTTGTCTTGCGATTTCCGAGCCGATGGAGCCAGCGGCACCCGTCACAAGTACTATTTTGTCTTTTACGAATTCCGCAATTTTCTCTGTTTCCAATTTTGCCGGATTCCGGCCTAAAAGGTCTTCAATCTCTATTTCTCGGACGTCGGCCAAGCTCACCCGGCCGGATAAAAGTTCGTGGGTTTCAGGAATGATTTTAATGTCTTTAATGCCGGCTTCCCGTGCTGTTTTGGTGGCGTTTTTTATAACATCGGCTTCGGCCGAGGCGAGAGCGATGATAACGTGTTCAACGTTATTATCTTTAACAATTTTAGGCAGGTTTAGAACGGTACCCAGAACGCGAATGCCGTGGAGGGTAACCCCTTGTTTTTCCGGTCGATGGTCAACGATGCCGATGGGGAATATTTGCGCTTTATCGGATTTCAAAAGGACGCGGATTAACTGCTCGCCTTCGGGGCCCGCACCCACGATAAGAGCCCGCGGCGCATCGGAGACCGGACCTTTCTTTACGATTTCGTGCCAAACCCTCTTAGCAATTCTTATTGCGCCCAAAAATATGAGGTTCAGGAAATATGTTATGAAAATAACGGAGCGGGGGAAACCGGCAAAAAAAGCGGTATTTTCGCGGGCGATGAAGACGATTATCGCAAAGACGGCATTGGCGTAGGTAACGGAGAGAAATAATTTATTTAACTCCCGCAAGCTTACAAATTCCCAACTAAAAGAATAAAGACGGTTTGAGGAAAGTGCCGCGATGTTCAAGGCGGCAAGAATCAGGAAGTAATACAAAAACCGGCCCTGGTATTCCAAGGGCAGCGTTCCGTCAAAGCGGAGCAGGAAAGCAAGCCAAAGACCCAAAGCGATGAGTGCGATGTCGGCTAAGCCGAAAACTATCGCTTTCCGCCCGCGCAAATATTGATAAATATTCGCCACGTTAGTGATTATACGGTATAACTAAATCGAGATTTGGTCAAATTTCCGAGAGAGGTTTTTAGCAGGTGGTATACTTAAGTATACCACCCGGATTTTATATGACGGCACCAGAGATTTAGAGATTGTTTTCCAGTACTTTTTATTTGTAAAAATTTTTGATTGTTTCTATAACGTAGTCCACTTGCTCGTTGGTGAGTTCGGGGTACATCGGGAGCGATATCACGTCTTTGCAGATTTCTTCCGTTACGGGAAGCGAGGTGGCGTTCAAATTACCAAAACGCCACAATTTGCCCTTAGTTTCTTTCATCACCGGCTCTTCGTAGTTAGGCGTGGCATATTGAACAAGCGTTTCCGCTGATTGGTTATCGTCCAAATATTTTTTCAGTTCGTCGCGGCGTTCCACGAGAATAACGTAATTGTTGTAGATGTCACTTCGACGGTCATCATCGAAATGAGGGAGTTGTTTTACACCTTTCACGTTTTCCAATCCCTTCCGGTACATTTCGGCAATTTCTTTGCGTCTCCGGAGCCATTCTGGAAAATATTTCATTTTAACTAAAAGGAAAGCCGCCTTGATGTTGTCCAAGAGAAAATTATGGGCGTGGTAGTAAAAGTGCCGGTCTTCGCGGTCTTCGCCGTTGTAGCGCATCAGGCGCAGTTTTCTCGCCACTTCTGCATCGTCGGTCACGGCGATGCCGGCCGTGCCGGGGCCGCCCAAGGCCTTCGCCCAATACAAACTGAAACAGCCGACCAACCCGAAAGTGCCGGCTTTCTTTACGGTACCGTCCGCCATTTTCATCGTGGCGCCAAGCGCTTGGGCCGCATCCTCAATTACAATAAGCCCCTTTCTCTTGGCGATTTCCATTACCGCTTCCATATCGCATAACCGGCCGTTGAAATGAACTGGCATAATCGCTTTCGTTTGCGGTGATATCGCCTCCTCAATTTTACTTGCATCCATATTAAAATCGCGGCCGACATCAACGAGCACTGCTTTGGCGCCTGTCATGCAGATGGTGGAGATACTAGCAATAAACGTGTGGGCGACGGTTATCACTTCATCGCCGGGACCCACACCTGCCGCTTGGAGAGCGATATCCAGAGCCGAAGTGCCGGAATTCGTAGCGATGCCGTATCTTGCCTCGCAGAGTTCAGCGAATTTTTCTTCAAAAACGGCGAGGTCTTTGGGCGTGACGAGTGCCCCGCGCTTTAAAACTTCATCCATCGCGCCCAAAAGCTCGTCGCGATGGTCGGCGTACTGTTTCTGCGGATTTACGAATCGTACTTTGTACATATTGTTATTTGCCCTTAGTCATTAGCCGTCTTGCGGCCGCTGCGACGTTTTGCGGTGTAAGTCCAAAGTGTGCTCTTAAGAAATCGCGGTCGCCGATTTTTTTGGAAAACATGTCCGGAATGCCCAACATTTGAATTCTCACCCGACCGCCGTTTTTCGCAAGCACCTCTGCGACTGCGCTTCCCAAACCGCCCATGAGAGTATGTTCTTCAATAGTGATAATACACTTAGTTTCTCTTGCCGCTTTTAAAATAGTTCTTGCATCAAGGGGTTTCAAGGTATGCATGCTTATGACTCTCGCATTTATTTTATTATTTTTGAGCATCTCGGCCGCATCAAGCGCGACCTTCAACATTCCGCCGATTGAGATGATCGTTACGTCACTGCCTTTTCTTACGGTAATCGCTTCGCCAATTTTGAATTTAGGTCTTTTTTTGTAGAGTTCGTTTTCAGTTGAGAGACGGAGATAACAAGGACCTTTATGGCGAATAATGGCGCGGGTCGCGAGTTCCGCTTCCGCGCGGTCGCCGGGTGCCACAACCGTTATATTGGGCAGAGCCCGCATAATTGCCAGATCTTCAGTTGCATGGTGGGTTGAGGCAAGGGCGCCATAATGAAGACCGCCGCCCACCGTCACCACTTTCACATTTAAATTATTGTAGCAGACGTCATTTCTTACCTGTTCCAGACAGCGAATGGTTGGGAAATTGCCTAGAGAATACATAAAGACAATTTTGCCGGTTGAGGCGATGCCGGCGGCAATGCCGGCCAAATCCTGCTCGGCAACACCGACGTTCAGAAACTGCTTGGGGAATTTCGCCTGATAATTTTCAATAACTGAATAGCCCAAATCGCCAGTCAGGAAATAAATATCCTTGTTCTTGGCCGCTTCTTCCTCCAGGATTTTTATGAATGCATTTCTCATTTCTTTTTTGAACTCAATTCTTTCAGGGCCTGCGCGAGAAGGACCTCGTCGGTGTTGGCGTAATGCCATTTAACCGTGTTTTCCATAAAACTCACGCCCTTGCCTTTTATGGTATGAGCGATGATAAATGACGGTTTTCCTTTTTTAAAAGGCACGCTTTTTAGAGTTTTAAGGATTTGGTTGTGGTTGTGGCCGTCGATTTCCCGCACTTCCCAGTTGAATGCCTTGAGCTTCGCCTTTAGCGGCTCCAAGTTCAGGGTTTTCTTGACGAAATCCAAGCTTTGGATTTTGTTGTAATCAACGATAGCGGTGAGATTATCCAGTTTGTGTTGCGGCGCAAAGAGGATTGCTTCCCAGTTGGAACCCTCGTCCAGTTCTCCGTCGGAGAGAAGGGCGAAGACACGGTATTTCTTTTTGTCGCGTTTACCGGCTAAAGCCACGCCGCAGGCGATAGGAAGGCCATGACCCAGAGCGCCGGTTGAGAATTCCACGCCCGGCACATCAAGCTTGGTGACGTGTCCCGCAAGCTTGCCGTTGTTTTTGTAATAAGTTTTGAGCCACCCCTTCGGGAAAAATCCTTTGTGGGCGAGGGCGGCATAAATAATTGCCGCCCCGTGGCCTTTGCTCACGATGAAGCGGTCGCGGTCCGGCCAATTCGGACTTTTCGGTTTCACCCGCAGGATTTTTTTGTAGAGGATAGTGACAATGTCTGCGGCCGAAAGATTAGTGCCGAGGTGAGCGCTTTTCCCCCGATGACACATCCAGATAACGTCTTTCCTTAGTTCGTTAGCGATTAATTGCAGTTTCACGATTGTTTTATTATAGAGCGTAAGGCGTGACCGTCAAATTATTTTTCCTTTTCTTGACAAAAAGATTTGTTTGTTTTATCTTCTAAGACGGCACAAACAATCGTTCACTCAAACGGAGGGCCAGAAAATGACAGCGGTTGCGGTTCCGGTTCGGGCGCCGACCGTTCACGACATCACGGAATTTGAAACGGCGGGACCCTGGCCATCGAAATCCGGCGGCGAGCTCTGCGTTCTCACGCACCTCTCCGGCGACAGCGTGATGGGCATCCCCTTGATGCCTACCGCGAGCAGCTTCTTTCATTACGACAGCGATGAACTTGACCGTTCATCGCGGCAGCTCCCCGGGCTCCGGAAGTACACCGTCCGCGGGATTCCGACGGGAAGGGTCGGCGGCACCGAGTTCCATAGGGTGCGGCAGGAGATGGTGTTCGGGCTCGAAGGCAGGGTCCGGTGGCAATGTGAGGACCTCTTCGGCGAGAAGCGCGAGTGGGTCATCACGCCCGATAACGGCATCTGGATGCCGCCCTTCATTCTCCACACCTACCACGCGCTCGAGCCTGGAAGCGGTCTCCTTGTCATCGCGAACACCCGCTTTGACATCGCCGACCCGAAGATGCGGGATAGCTACCCCCGCGAAGAGTTCCAGGCGCTCCAAGCCGAGTATCAGGAGAACCACCGCTAGTTCTAACGGAGTAAACAGGCCCGCCGAGGCTTTTGACCGAGGCGGGCTTTTCATTTTAAATTAAAGAAAGACTTTTTTGATTGTTTTTAAAATTATTTTAATATCTGTCCAAAGCGACATTTCTTTCACATATTTCATCTGGAGCCGCACTTTTTCCGGCCGCACTTTTTCCAAATAGATTTTCTCCGCCTCCTCGGTGCTCTTGGCTTGCGAGAGCATTTCTTCCTCACGCGAGTTCCAGAGAGAAGCATAGTCGGTAATGCCCGGCCGTACGGTATAGATGATCCTTTCCTTACCTTTGTACATATTGGCGTATTCAACGACTTCCGGCCGGGGGCCTACTAAGCTCATGTCGCCAAAAAAGACATTGACGAGTTGCGGCAGTTCATCCAGTTTCCATTTGCGCATGAATCGGCCGGAGGAAGTGAGGCGCGGGTCGCCCTCGCGGGTTGATGGGCCGCCGATTTTTTCGGCGTTCTCTACCATGCTCCGGAACTTGAAAATTCGGAAAGTTTTCCAGTTCTTGCCCATTCTCACGCCGCGGTAAAAAACTGGCCCCGGCGAATCGTGTTTAATCCAAACCGCGAGCGCCAAAAAAATGGGGGAGAGGATTATAAGTCCCAGTCCGGAGAAGAAAACATCGAAGATTCTCTTAGTCATCTATTTGCTGAATCACTTATTCAACCTTCGAAAACCCTCTCTGATGTCTTCCGGGCGGCCGGCGAAAGAAAATCGCAAGTGTCCCTCGCCCGAGGGGCCGAAAGCCGCTCCGGGAATTGTAATCACCCGCGCTTCGCGGAGGATTTTCAACGCGAGCTTGAAAGAGTTCATCTTCGGTTTTTTCACCTTAACCATAATGTAATAGGCACCCATTGGTTTTTGGTATTCAAAATAGTCGGAAAGTTTATCCAACTCGCGGCACATGAGGCGCCGGTTTTCGGAAAGTTTTTTCACGAAGTCGCGGACACTTGTTTGCGGACCGCGGAGAGCCGCCATCGCCGCTTTTTGTGATATGGCCGGGGCGCAGATTTGGAGAGCATCATGCACTTTAAGCATGTGGTCAATAATGCCCTCGTCGGCATAAGCAAACCCGACGCGGTATCCGGTCATCGCGTATTTTTTGGAAAAACTGCCGCAGAGTATCACTCGGTCGCGAACCAAAGAGATGCTCGCCGGCGAGAAATGTTTTGCGCCGCCGTAGGTCAGGAAATCATATGTCTCGTCGGTGATTATTATTAAGTTCTTTCTTTTCGCGAATTTAGCGAGCTCAATCATCTCTTTTTTTCCGAAAACCGCGCCGGTCGGGTTGGAAGGATTGCTAAAAAGTATCGCTTTCGTTTTCTTGGTAATTCGCTTCTCGCATTCTTTGACGTTGAGCGCCCAGCCGTTTTTCTCGTGAAGTGGCACGAAAACCGGCTTGCCGCCCCACTGCAAAATCTGCTCAATATGCGAGGCAAACGCCGGCTCAGGCAGAAGCACTTGGTCACCGGGGTCAATCACGGTCGCGAGGGCGCAGGCCACCGCTTCCTGACATCCGGAACTCACCATTACTTCTTTTTTCGGTTTTATCCCCTTAATTTTTTTCCTGCGTTTAAGGTCGCGGGCAATCAACTCTCTTAATTCTGTAATGCCCGGCTCAAGCGTGTATTTGGCCGTATCCGGCTCTTGAAGCGCTTTCTTTATCGCCGTTTTAATGAGAGGCGGCGTATCAAAATAGGGAATGCCTTGGCCGAAAGAAATAATTTTTGGCCCTCGTTTTCCTTCCTCCAAATCAGCCAAAATAGACATTTCTTTAATGGGCGATATCACGATTTGCCGGACTCGCCGAGAGATATTTTTTGTTCTGAATTTTTTGCCGGCCGCGGCCAAACTCGAGCGATGCTTCATTCTTAAAACAGTTCTTTAAGTTTTTCTATACTAACTTCGGCGTCTCTTAGAATACTTTTTAAAATTTTTGGATGAAGGATCTTGCCGGCATGGTGCGGCACCGTGACGCGTTTGCCGCCGGCATTTTTGTAGATTCTATGACTACCGCTTTGTCGTGTTAAAACAAAACCGGCCTTTTCTAGGACGGCAATAATCTCTTTAGCGGTAACTCGCGGCAACTCCTTTGACATACGAATGTTAAGCAGCCACCTCTATAGTAGATAGGCTTAGAGATTTCGCTTCAGGCAATTCTTCTCCGCTTTGTATTTTGTCTTCCAAATGAAGCTTGACGGCATCCTTGATATTCCCCAATGCCTCTTCATAGGTTTCGCCTTGACTGTAACAGCCCTGTAATTCTGGACAAAACACAAAATAGCCGTTTTCATCCCGCTCAATGATAATAGAAAGACGATAATTTTTCATGTATTATTATTATAATCCATTACTCTTATTTGTCAATCTTATTCTAGATTCTAAATACTAATCGGGCTAGCCCGATAATTGAACCAATACCGTAGGCGAAGTGCCGGACGGCAAAGGCAATCACGAGAAATGGCAGAAGCAGAATATTTTTTTCCTTTAAGGAGATGCTTGCGGAGAAGTAAAGGGAAACGGCAAGATAAAGCGCGAGTACGGCGGCGGTAAGCCAATAGAACGGCGGAAGCCAGATTGAAATTATAAGCGGCACGATTAAACCCAAAACGAAGAAGAGTGAAACTAAGTGCCTTAATTTGAAGGGCGGAGCACCGTATTTCATCGGCAATATCGCCCAAATGCCGTCCTTGATATTATGTTTGAAGAAACTTCCGAACGTCGTTTTAGGGTAGTAGGTCGTCGAAATGTCCGGCGCGAAAAGGATTTTCCCGCCGGCCTTGTGGAGCCGGATGCTGAATTCCATATCCTGGCTGCGAGTGAGATTCTCGTTGAAATAGCCGATTTTCCGGAAAACCTCCTTGCGGAAGCAACCGCCGAAAGCCGTATCCACCCACCGCGGTTTTCCTGCCTGCGCAGGCAGGCCGCCGCCCACCCGGAAACTTGCCCCGCCCGTACCGAAGAAACTGGAAAGAGCAAGGGCAATCGCTCTTGCAGAGTAGGTGCCTACCGCCGGTTTAGTAACAAGGGCGCCGCCCACGTTGTCCGCGCCGTAATCTTCAAGATAACGGACTGATTTGGAGATATAGTCGGGATTGTAAGTGGAATGAGCGCCGGTAATCATTATGATGTCACCTTTCGCGTTTTTTACGCCGATGTTCATTGAGATGGGTGTCGTTATCTTCGGGTTTTCCAAAAGTTTTATGAAGGGATATTTTTTGGAATAACCCTCAACAATTTCCCTAGTTTTATCGGTACTTGCGCCGTTCACAATAAGGATTTCCAGCCGGTCTTTGGGATAATCATTGGCAACGATCGAATCAAGGCAGCGACCGATGAATTTCTCTTCGTTCCGACAGGGAATGACGACGCTGACGAAAGGCCTAACCATATTTTTTCAAAATCCAAAAATCAACGTAGACGAGTTTTTGCCTCCTTTCTATCTTAAATCCCGCTTTTCTCATTGCGTTTTCCACATCCTTTATTTTATGTTTTCCGTCGCCAGTTTCCCATTGGTGATCAGGGTCAATTGCCACTTTTTGTCCGAAGGGGCGGAGAAACCATTTCAAAGTTGGGATTCTCACAATGTGCGGTTTGTGTTTCCAGGATGTCATGAAGAAGAGATAGTGGGAGCGGTGGGGAATGGTAATGAGAGCGGTGCTGCCGGGTTTGAGGTACGCATTCAGGTTTTTTAAAGCAATTTCCAAATCTTCAAACGGGATGTGCTCCAAGATGTCGGCCGCAATCACGCAATCGTACTTGCCGCTCGCTTCGGCAATAAATTTGCGGATATTGCTCTCGTAAGTCGGCGAAAGTTTAGGGTTCACGTCGAGAGTATCATATCTTTCCACGAAATCTTTCATTACGTTCTTTATCACACCCTCGCCGGGACCGACCTCCAGCACAGAGGTCGGTTTGATTTTAGTGAGCTCCTTCACGATTGCCGCGTACCTCATCCAGTTTATAAGGTCTAATTTGGCGAGGAATTCCCAGGGCGTGAATTTGAATTGCCGGGTTTTGTCGTATTCGGCAGACATACTTCTTATCTTACTATATGCTAAGATACTTGTAAGTTTTTTTATGAATCCTAAAGTTTCGGTCATTATAACAACCTATAACCGGCCGGAGTCGCTGAAGCGGGCGATTAAGAGCGTTCTTAATCAGGACTTTAAAAACTTTGAATTGATTATTGTTGACGATAGGTCGGATGCGGAAACCGGAGAGGCGGTGGCGAGTTTTAAGGACTCGCGGATAAATTTTATACAAAATCCCAAAAATCTCGGCGGCACAAAATCTTTGAACATTGGGTTAAAGCACGCGAAGGGAAAATACGTCTGTCCTTTGGACGACGATGATGAGTGGATTGATGCTCAAAAACTATCCAAGCAATTGGCTTTTTTCAAGGCACACCCTGATTATCTGGCGGTTGGGACAAATGCAGAGGTGAGGTTGTTGAATGGGGCCGGTGAGCTTATTAAAATCGTGAAAACCAAAAACCCCCTTTTAAATGAGGAAATTCATGACCGGCTCATTTTCACGAACTTAATTGCTCATGTTTCTTCAATATATGGGCGGGAGAAAGCGCTTATAGTCGGCGGCTATGACGAAAATCTGGAGCGGGGGAAGGACTGGGATTTATTTTTAAAGCTTGGCAAACTTGGTAAATTGGCGAATCTACCGGATATCACCGTCCGTTTTGATGAGAAGCGGAAAGTTAATTTAAAATATAAAGATTCAAGAGCAAAACTGCGGATAATCCGGAAACATAGAGATTACCCGCATTCCTTACAGGCATTTACTGTTGAGTTCGCGAGAATGTGCGTTTTTAGAATATTAATGTTATTTCCTAGCAGGTAATAACTATTTATAATGAGCCCAATGAAAATCATAGTTACCGGCGGGGCAGGATTTATTGGTTCTCACGTTGTTGACGCTTATATTAAAAAAGGTCACCAGGTGGTTACCATTGACAATCTTAGCACCGGCTTTCGCCGGAATCTTAACCGACGGGCAAAGTTTTATAAGGCCGATATTAGGAACTTAAAAGCAGTTCTTAAAATTTTTCAAAAAGAAAAACCAACTGTAGTTAATCACCACGCCGCTATTGCTGAAGTGGTGAAATCGCTCAAAAATCCGTTGCCGACCTACGAAGTAAACATTCTGGGCACCGCAAACGTTCTTCTTGCTTTTAGTCAATATGGCCGGGGCAAGAACCGCAGGTTTATTTTTTCGTCAACCGGCGGCGCGGTTTACGGCGACCCGGAAAAGATTCCGGTCACGGAAAATACGCCGCTTAAACCCATCTCACCTTATGGGCTCTCAAAAGTACTCGGGGAAGAAGTTATAAAATTTTACAGCCGCATTTACGATTTTGACTATGTAATTTTTCGTTATCCCAATGTTTATGGACCGCGGCAGAATCCGAAAGGTGAAGCCGGGGTGGTGGCGATTTTTCACGGTTTAATGAGAGTCGGTAAAAGACCGGCCATTTTCGGCGACGGCACGAAAACGCGGGACTATTGTCATGTTGAAGACGTCGTGCGGGCAAACGTCATCGGCCTCCGGCGCGGCAGAAACGAGATTTTGAATATTGGTTGGGGAAAGAAAATAAGCGACCAGATGATTTTCGATGCCTTGGCGAAAGAGTTGGGTTTTAAGAAGCCGCCCATTTATGCACCCTTCAAGTCAGGAGAGGTTTATAGAATCGCAATTCGAGCCGAGAAAGCAAAAAGAGTTATTGGTTGGAAACCGAGAATCACATTGAGTGAGGGAATTAGAAAATATTCTAATTCTTTTTAGATAAGTAATCTACCACTTCTTTATAACGCTCTAGCGTGCCGACATCCTTTAAATAGTCATCACATTCGTAGCCGTAAAAACTTTCTTCTTTTTCTAAAATTTTAGGCAGCAATTGGTGATCAATTTCATAATAAGTTTGAGCTGGTATATAATCCAGTATTTTCCTATTGAATATATAAACTCCTTTCATCGCTTTATAAATTTTTGGGAGTTCTCTATGAGGTTTTGGGTAGATTCTTAAAAATTTGAGATTCTCGTCCACTTCTACTAAATCGGAATCAAAAGGATGGTCACTATTACCTATGAGTTCCATACCGATTATACCCCCTTTTTTATTGATAAAATCTTTCATCTTTGAATAGTTAACAAGACTAAAAATATCGCCATAGATTACAAAGAAATTTTCCCCGAGTTTGTCTTCAAAATTTTTAACTCCGCCAGCAGTTCCTTGTATTTTTGATTCAAGCACATATTTTATTTTTACACCCCACTTCGTGCCGTCGCCAAGATAATTTGTAATTGTGTCCGGCAGATGAAATAGATTGATGAAAAATTCATTAACGCCATGTTTTTTAAACTGCTCGATATTACGTTCCAGAAGCGGTTTACCGAGAATCGGCACCATTACTTTTGAAAGCGCATCGGTTATAGGTCTAAGGCGTGTTCCTAAGCCAGCCGATAGTATTACTGCCTGGGTGACTTTTTGCATTTCTTACCTCTACCGGACCAAGTGGTCAAAGTAATCTTGGAAATATTTTGTAATCAAATGAAGAATAACGGCGTGAACTCCCTCTACCATCTCATATTTTCCTTTTTCGGTTTTCACTAAAATTTTGATGTCGGCCAGCTCGTTTAGTTTTCCACCATCAAAGCCGGAAAGTCCGATGACCGGCACGTTGTGAGTTTTGGCCAATTCAACAGCTTTGATAATGTTCGGCGAATTGCCCGAACCGGAGATCGCTATCACGCAATCGGTCTCTTGAAGATAATTCTGCAGGGGGCCGGCGAAAACCATTTCGTAGCCAACGTCGTTCGCCCAAGCCGAAAGTTCCTCCTCGGTAGTTGGCAGCCTGATTGCCTGGAAGCGTTTCGGATGCTTTTCAAGATTGTGACTGAAGACGGTTTTGTTAAAATCGCTCACCCAGTGGGTGGCAAGTGCAAGAGAACCGCCGTTCCCGAAAATATAGATTCTGCCGTCGCGTTCGTAAATCGCCTGAAGAACGTTGATAGCTTTGGCAATTTCTTCGGCGGGTACGTTTCTTAATACCATCTCCGTATCCGCAATGAATTTTTTAATATAATCAATCATACCAATCCGGTCTGGTGCTGGTTATTAAGCAGTATATCCGTGCCGGAATTTATAAACCTGACGGGAATTTCTTTGAAATCGGTTAGTTGATTTTGGTTTGCAATCTTCCTCATTGATTCTCTTATATTGTTTTGTTTTTCTGGTGGAGCAATGAATAGAAAACAACCCCCACCCCCGGCTCCAAGAATTTTCCCACCCCAAGCGCCGGCATTTAACCCCCCCTCATACAAGTCATTAATTAAAGAGTTAGAGATATTTGAAGCCAACATTCTTTTTCTTTGCCAACCCTCATGGAGCATTGCGGCCATACCTCTTAAATCGCCTTTTAATAATTTGTCTTTGAAATCATAAACGGAATCAGCCATTTTTTTATAGGTTTCAAAATTTTGTTCAATCTTTGAACGCTGCTCACTTAAAACAATAGAAGCTGGCCTGGTAATGCCGGTGAAAAAGAGAAGAGTATGTTTTTCTAAGTCAGATTTTTTCTGATAATCAACTAATATCGGTTCAACATCTACCGAATTATTGCTATTGAATTGGAATATATTAAACCCGCCGAACGAAGCTGCATATTGGTCCTGTTTACCAATAGGTTCTTTAATAAGTTCTATTTCTAAGCGACTTGCCGCTTCAGCAGCAGCGGTTTTGTTTAAATTTTTGCCATCATAAGCATAGAGACCTTTTAGCAGAGCCACCGAAAAGCTAGAAGAAGAACCAAGGCCAGTCTTAGCTGGGAGGTCGGCAAAAGAGCCGATTTCCAATCCGCTCTTAACGAAATTCAAGTCAAGCAGAGCAGCTTTTATTCGGGTATGTTCCAGCTCGCTTGGATGAGAGACAAATTCTGTCTTTTGGTATTTGACCGTAAATTTATCGATTAAAGGAGTCGGGTTGATGAGAACATAGACAAATTTATTTATAGTCGCCGATAAAACCCGCCCCGGATGGGTTTTGTAAAAATCGGGCAGGTCTGTTCCGCCACCGACAAAGCTGACTCTAAGCGGGGCTCTAACTAAAATCATGAGTTTATGTTATACCAAGAATAAGGAATATGGCAAGAAGACAAAAGCAACCAGCAATTATTCTGGACCGAGACGGGGTTTTAATTGATCGGCCCCTTTTGACGTGGCGGAAGAGTCAAATGAAACTTTCCAAAGGTATTGCCGGAGAAATAAAATTTTTCAATGAGAAAAAAGTTCCGGTTATCGTTATTACCAATCAGTCGGTCGTGGCGAGAGGGTTAATTTCCGAAAAAGGGGTGGTTAACTTACATGAACTTTTAAATAAAAGATTGAAAAAAAGCGGCGCTCACGTAGATAAATTTTATTTTTGTCCACATCATCCGAGTGCCAACCTGAAACGTTATCGAGTTATTTGTCAATGTCGAAAACCGAAAATAGGTCTTTTCAAAAAAGCCGCCAAAGAATTAAATCTTAATTTAAGAAAGAGCGTCACTATCGGCGATATGACGCAGGATATTTTAGCCGGCAAGCGAGCTAAAACCACAACTATTTTAATTGAAAGCGGTCGCGGCGGTCGGGATTATAAATTTAATACCAAACCGGATTACAAAGTGAAGAACGTTATTAAAGCGTTGCGTCTTGCAAGGCGTTTGATCAAACGTTAAGACCTCCGGGGAGGAGATCTTACGCTTGCTTGAGGTAGTCGAGGATGCGGGAGAGGCAGGTTTCGAGTGGCTCGGTGGTGTCCACTCGCAGGTGGGGGACGACGAGCGGCTCAAATCGCTCCTTCACCCGAAGGTAGTCGTCGATCGTCGTCGCGGCCGAAGGATCGTTGCCGTTTCTTCGGGATTCGGCCCGTTCTCTTACGACGCTTAGGGTTTTCTCGTCCGGTATTTCCAAGAGGATAGTTCTTGTCTTGATGCCGTATCTCCCCGGCAAGTCCACCAGAACTTCCTGTTGGTAATCCTGTCTTGAGAATGTTCCTTCGACAATTAACGACTCACCGAGAGTGAGAAGCCTTTCGACTACGCCGGCCATTGCCGGATAAGCTCGGCTCAGTTGGAAATCGTCGAGTTCACGGTTTCCGACATACATTCTTGATGGCCCGAAAAGCAGGGGTCGTAATCTGTCCACGGCCACGAAAGGGATTCCAAGAATTTCTCGGAGACGATCGCCGATTGTGGTTTTGCCGGTGAACTGGCAGCCGCAAAGAGCGACGAGTATCTGCGTCTGCGGCATGCGCCACCTCCTGTAGATTATCAATCGGTTTAAGGCCCGATAGCTGTTCTCGATAGTAAGAATAACTCCAACTATTGTCAAGTAGCTTTTATTCTGTTATTTTTAATTCTGGAAACTCGACAATCTACTAGAGACACAAACCAGAAAACAGGGGAGAGCGAGAATGAAAATCCTCATGGTTTACCTGCGGCCGTCGCCGGTTTCGCCGCAGAAGAATTCCGCGCTCTCCGTGATTTATCCGGGGAGGGCGGCGGAGGAAGCCGGGCACGATGTGGATTACTGGGATGCGCGCTTGGACAGCGAGAAGAAGTTGTGGTTTCTCACCGAGTGGGCCGACGTCGTGGCGATAAGCTCGCTCTCCGGTTTTCAGCTTGGAGAGTCAATTCGTTTCGCCCGCCGGGTAAGGGAATTGTATCCCAATAAACCCCTTGTTTGGGGCGGGGTGCATCCGACGTTCCAGCCCGTTCAGTCGCTCCGGGAACCCTTCGTTGACTTCTGCGTTATCGGTGAAGGCGAGAAGCGGTTTCCACGCCTCCTCGAAGTAATTGAGGGGGGTCGCGGGTTTCGATGTATTGATGGCTTGGGCTACAAAAGGACAAGCATCGGGTACGAACCGAGTCCGGAAGAAGAAGAGGTTTTCACGGACCCGGAGGCGCACCCCGGCGGTCTCGTGCTCCGGCCGATTCCCGGCCGCGAAGGCATGGACCGAATCGAGCTTCACGACGCGATGGGCGTTTTCGGCGACATTGCCGTGAACCCCCGCGGTCCGCTTCTTGACTTTGCGACCGAGTACGTTTCGGCGGTTTCGGAGAGAACGCTTCGTCTTTTCCGGGCGGCGGCGAAACGCAACGAGGTCATCTTCCAGGCCTCCCGCGGGTGTAACTGGACGCCGACCTCCTGCGAATTCTGTTCGGTCGGCGGCCAGTACACGGAGCAAGTGCCGGATCCGCGGACGGGCGAAGTAAAAACCCGGTCGCGGTACCGGTTCATTCCGTTCGAGCTTTGGTCGAAGGATTTAGGTGAGATCTACGACGCCGAACCTTTCGACTTCGTTGAGCTCGAAGACGAGAATTCTTCGCATTTCGTGAGGGATTGGCGGTACGCCGAGTTCTTGCGAGAGCGGGGAGTGAAGTATCACCTTCACCTGCGGTCAGATCAGCTTCAAGATGAGGAGGTTGTTTCCAAGCTCGCCGCGACGGGCTGTATCCGGATCCACATCGGCGCCGAGTCCGGGAACGAAGAGACACTTCGGACGATGCGGAAGAACGAATCCGTCGCGGATCACTACAAGGCCGCGCGGGTGCTCGCCGAGTACGGTATCGAAGGAGTTTACACCTGGATTATCGGCAACCCCGGCGAGAAACCTCCCGAGATAATGGATACGCTTCGCGTCTCGGACGAGGTTCGGGCGCTCCATCCGCTAGGCAAGAGCCGGGCGACCATCTATGTGCTCATGCCGCTCCCGGGCACCATCGCTTTCAACCGGGCGGAGAAAGAGGGCTGGCCGTTGCCGACGACGATGGAGGGGTGGACGGATATGTCGGCGGCCTACAATCCGACCCTGCCCAAGTGGATGAACAACATCTACTTCATCGCCGGCTTTCATCACAATCGTCACCACAAAACGCCGCAGAATTTCCCCGGTTGGTGGCGGCTCCTCATTCTGCCTTTCGAGGTCGTGATGGAGTGGCGGTGGCGTCAGGGGATCAGAACGGCGAATATCGCCTACTTCAGCTGGTTTGACCTGGAATACTGGTGCATCGCCAAGCTCTTGTCTTGGCGAAGCCAGCGTTCCGTCGGACAGACGTCTCAAGGGCGTAGTCAGGTGCCCAAGCTTTTGGAACGGCTGATGCCGGGCCTGGCCGGGCACTAGCAAGTAGCAAGAGACAGCACTCTCGTGAGAGGGTGCTGTTTTGCTTTATTTGTAAAGCAAAAATTACTCTAAAATATCTGATCTTCCAAATCTTTGAAATTGATGCTAAATTATAAATAATAACTGAATACGCCTAACCCTTATAGTTTTTCTATGAGATATGGCAACAAAACCCACTACAGGACAGACAGCTCGTCATCAGAGCACCTGTAGTGGGTCATATCCCGAAAGGGGTATGGGTAGTCGAAAGATTATCGCTGGTGGCGGGCTTTGTGTTTATCTGCCGCCAGAAGCATAAATAAAAACCCACTACAGGCATGCTTAAGAAGATACTAAAAACTGTATTAAGTGCTATATATAGATTACTTTTAAGACCATCTATAAGGTATGTTTTTCCAATAACCGTTGATAGATATCCTTTATTGGGATATGGAGACAGGGAAAAGATATTTTTCTATGCAATGGAGTTTGCAGCAGGCGGGGAAAAACTTGGCGGCGATTACTTAGAATTTGGTGTTGGTAACGGCGGCAGTTTTATTATTGCTTTTCATTTTGCGAAAAAACTCGAGAAGTTGAATTCAATGAAATTTTACGCCTTTGATTCTTTTCGGGGGCTGCCAGAGCCTAAAGAAATTGATTTAGAAGAAAAGATTTTTAAAAAAGGAGAATATATGTGTTCAGAAGACGAGTTTTTAGAAAATATAAGAAAAAACGGGGTTGATTTAAATAGGGTAATTACTGTCCCCGGCTGGTATAAGGAGGTTCTAAATAAAGAAACTAAAGATAAACTTCAAATTCAGCGAGCAGCAGTTGTTTTTATCGACTGCGATCTTTACGAATCGGCTAATCTTGTTTTAAATTTTATAACTGATTATCTTGTGGATGGCTCTGTTCTTATATTTGATGATTGGTTTTGTTTTCGAGGGAATTCTAACAAGGGCGAACAAAAAGCTTTTGGAGAGTGGCTTAGAAAAAATCCAGAGATAAAGGTGTCAGAATTCTATAAATTTAGCTGGCATGGTAATTCATTTATTATTCATAAGGACTAGGTCTTAAAGATATTTTATATAACTTTTTACTCCTCTTTATTTTTTGTTGTTGTGCTATTATTGTGATTAAATGACGCGATGCAATATTTGTGGTAACGAAAATACCAAAAAAATGTATAGTGATCACGTCGGTTACATAGAAAATGATGTTTACGATATTTACGGATGTGATAGTTGTGATGCTCAATTTGTTTCACCGTTGAAAGTCGATCCAAAATTATATGATATTATCTATTCGGATAGGACTAATGAGATAGGACCTGCAGGATACGGTCAGCACTTAATTCAAGCTAAAAAAATTTCAAATCACGATAAGCCATTAGAGTTTTTAATAGAGACAGACATCAATTATTCAGTTGTCGGGGATTATCTTAAAGACAAGAAAAATCTGGATATTCTGGAAGTGGGCGCTGGTTATGGATATTTAACTTACGCTCTGAAAAAATTAAATCATAATTCATTCGGTATCGATATTTCTCGCGTGACGATTGATTATGCGCTCCAAACTTTTGGACCAAATTACAAATGCGCAGATTTAGAATCTTTTATCGGAAGCATAGGCAATAACCGGAAATTTGATCTTATCATAGCTATAGAGCTGGTTGAGCATCTTTCTAACCCAGAAAAGTTCATTAAAAATTGTTTTTCAATCCTTAAACCGAACGGTAGAGTGTTAATTACCACCCCTAATAAAGGTTATTATCGAAAAGGTAGTATTTGGATTTCTGATTTGCCGCCCGTTCATCTGTTTTGGTTGAGCCCAAAAACCTTTAACTATATTGCGGAAGAAAATGGTTTAAACTTGAAATATTTCGACCTAGCTTCTCATATATTAAAACATGACAAAATTAACCTTCTCATCAACTATTTGCGCAGTAGAGAAAAGATCAGAATAAGGCCGCATGTTTTTAAAGCATCTGGAGAACTCAATTTAGAAAATCATAATTCTTTAAACCAACCGTCGTTGTTGAAGAAGCTTGTGCGCTTTATACTTGTTGATATAGCTCCAATAAGAATATTGTCTAATTTTCTTTATCGTAAAATTATAAATCCAAAATTTCCAAATACCTCAACGCAAGCTTTATTATTATGGAGAGGATAAATTATGTTGGAATTTTTAAGAAAGCATAAAAAGCTCGTATACTTATTCCTCCCCACACTCCGGATTTCCAGTGTGGGCTGGATTAGTACCATGATTGAACTTCGTAGGCAGTTTAATAAATTAAAGCCCGGCATCGTGTTAGATATCGGCGGCGGAGACGCGCCCTACAAAAAATTTGTACCACACACAAAGTACATGACCTTAGATGTTGACAAATCTAGTAATCCCGATATTTTATCTGACGCCCATAATATTCAATGGCAATCAAATTATTTTGATACCATTATTTCAATTGAAACACTGGAACATCTTCGCGAACCGCAAAAATCCATTAATGAAATTTATAGGTTACTGAAGCCGGGAGGGGTCTGTGTGCTCTCTACGAGGTTTTTACATCCTTATCATCCGGGACCAGAGGATCATTATAGATTTACGTGGGATTCTTTAAGACATCTTTTTAGAAAATTTGATAATATTGAAATTTATCATGTTGGAAACAGATTACAATTATTCCATCAGTTTATAAACTTTGTAGATAGTGAGAATTTTTTAAAACAATTTATTACGACAGGAATGGCAATTTTTTTGAACATATTAAATCCTATTTTTGCAAGAATTCGCTTTAAAAAGACTAAATTCCCCTTAGGTTTTGTAGTATATGCAAGAAAATAAATACAAAAATTCTAAAGCAACTATTATTGTAAATACTTATAACCGTTCTAAAATTTTAGCCGAACGTTCTTTGCCGAGTGCTCTAAATCAAACTTATAAGAATTTTGATGTTATTATTGTTGACGATTGTTCAAAAGACGACACTGAAGAAATAGTTAAAGAATTTCAAAAGAAATATTCCGACCTTAGATATATAAAACAAAAAGGAAATAAAGGATTAGCTGCTTCAAGGAATACCGGCGCAAGAAAAGCAAGAGGAGAGTATGTTGTTTGTTTGGACGATGATGACGCTCTAGACCAAAAATTTTTAGAAATTACCGTTCCAGTTTTAGATAGATTACCAAAAGACTTTGGTGGCGTTGGTTGTGGTAGAAAAATCATTTATCCGGAGGCTGAAATTTATTCTCCGCCAGCGCATGCAAATCAACTTTACATTTCAATAGACGACGGCTTCCTTTTAAGGAAAAGCATATTTTCCAAAATTAATTATGACGAGAATTTAAGATGGAGCGAAGATGCTGATTTCGGTATTCAGTTTTTCAAAAATTTTAAAATACACATGATAGATAAACCATTATTACTGAAATACGGTCATAAAATAGAGGCATCTAAGAAAACCGATTATTTCTCTTTCAGCTTTCCTTCAGAACAAGTTCTTGTTGATATGCAAAAGTATATTGATAAAAACTTGCCATTTTTTTATGAACGGCGAGACAAAAAAGAAATTGCTTATATTTATCGTATGGCCGGGAGAAATTATTGTTGGGGTGGGCATATGTTTAAAGGAATTTCTTTTTTATGGCGAGCGTGCGTTACAAGACCAGTCCCCAGAAATATTTTGAATCTTTTGATGGCTCTCTGCGGTCCTTTTATTTATCGCTATTATTTAGCATTTGAAACAAGGATGATACGTCTTATACGTTCTCGGCTTTAATACTTAGATAATGATTAGCTACATTTTTTCGAACTTAGGAATGATTTGGTTTTTGCTTCAGCGCGCCAAGAATTGGAAAGCGCGGATTACCTTCGCCTCCTATATCGCAAGGAACATCCTGCGCCGGCTCATTAAAAGCGTTCCGTTGCCGGCCGAGATTTTTGCGGAAACAAAAGATTTAGATTTTTATTTTTCGCCTGGCAAAAGCGAACTCTCTCCCTACGTGGAGATTTACCGCGACCGCGGCTATGAAAAAGACGGGCGGTTTATTGCGAAGCCCGGCGAGACGGTTATAGATGTCGGCGCCCACATCGGCTTTTACGCCATCTGCGAGGCGAAACGAGTTGGAGAAAAAGGGAAAGTTTTTGTCATTGAACCGAACCCCGATACTTTCGGACGGCTTTTAAAAAACATAAAAGCCAATGATTTAGAGAACGTTGTTCCTTTGAATAACGCCGCCACTTCGCGGAAAGGAAGGGTTTTACTCCGGGTTTCCGTAAGTTCGAGCGAAGCCAATACGATTATGGCCTCCGGCACAACAGACGATTACGGAGAGGAAATTAAAATCCAAGCCATCGGTCTTGATGAAATTGTTAAAAAATATAACCTTTCTAAGATTGATATTTTGAAAATTGACGCCGAAGGCGCGGAAGCGGAAGTGGTTGAGAGCGGTCTCAAAAAGGCCTTGCCGATAACGGAGAAAATCGTGACGGAAACCCACTCTGAAAACCTGAAAAACGAAGTTAAAAAACTTGTTTTGGGGAACGGCTTTGAACTTGTTGCCGAAGCGTTCTCCGGCGTGAACGCTTTAGGGAGAAATACGATGCTCTATTTCGTCAGAATTTAACTTCAACGATGCCGCCGTGTTTGCTCCACTCGCCGGGCCAGACATCTTCGGTGAATTTAGTGAGGGTGACTTTCGCCGCGGGCGCGATTTCTTTGAATAAGGTTTCATAATTGTAGGCCCAGTGGCCCAAATACTCCCAATCTTTCACCGAATTCCATTCAACGAGAATCACCGCATACTTCGCGATTCTCGCGAGTTCTCTTAATACCCCCTTAATCTTGTTTTTGCCGACGTAAATCAAGACCGCATCCGTAAAGACGACGTCAAAACTTTTGTCAGGAATGTTTTTCAGATTAAGAACGTTGCCTACCCGGAGTTCAACGTTCTTTATCTTCTGGAGTTCGAGGTATTTTTTGCCGGTTTGAATGGCCGAACCGCTTAGGTCGATGCCGGAAAACTTCGCTTGCGGCAGTTTTCGGGAGAGCAGGATGAGGTTCGGCCCAGAAGCGCAGCCGATTTCAAGCGCGTTTTGCGGATTGTATTTCGATATTTTTTCGACGAGCAGCGACCGGTGGGGATGGGCGAGCGATTGTTTGGAAACGTAATTTTCCGGCCACCGCCGGTCGATGAAATGCCGGAAGCGCCAGAACAATAGGTCGCTGGTCGTGCCCAGAACTTTATTTGATATTCTTTTAGCTATTTTTAATAACGTTCTCATACAATTTTTCAACCTTAGCCATTTCCACGTAATAGTTATTTTTTTCTTCAATAATTTGTCGGTTGCGGGCGCCTTGCGATTTCCTCAAACTCTCGTTATTTATGAGAGCTATTATTTTTTCGGCGAGCACCTCCGGGGATTTTATGGGAATCACAAACTCATTATCCACCCACTCTTTGTTGTCGCCCGAGTCAGTGACGATGACTGGCAGACCCGTCGCCATCGCTTCGGCCGTTGAAGAGGAGAGACCACTGTCGGAGAGAGCGGTGGAAACGTAAATATCGGCTTCTTGAAGATGGCGCGGTAACTCTTCGTTATTAATTTTACCCAAAAATTTAACAGAACTTTCAATATTGAGTTCTTTAGCCAGGTTTTCGAGTTTTTCTTTTTCCGGCCCGCCGCCCGCGAGCAGAAATTCAGCATTGGGGGCGGATTTTAGGACAATAGCCGCCGCCTTTATTAATGTTTCAATGTCGTAAATCGGTACTAAGCTACGCAACGAAATAACTTTCAATGTTTTGGAGGTTGAACCTCCTAAAGGAGGTTCAA
This sequence comes from Parcubacteria group bacterium GW2011_GWB1_45_10, assembly GCA_001001185.1. Taxonomy (GTDB): domain Bacteria; phylum Patescibacteriota; class Minisyncoccia; order UBA6257; family Brennerbacteraceae; genus UBA10122. The sequence continues at coordinate 25,419 of LCKC01000003.1, forward strand.
CCTCCTTATGTTGGACTGGTCGAAATTTCTCCACGTCGGTGCCGAAGCGGATAAGATGAATTTTTTCTCGGTCGGCTCCCAAACCAATGAGTTTTTGGAACGTATTTTCGCCGTCGCAGGTGTAGGTGTCGGCCCGGTCAACGATGAACATGACTGAGAATTTTCTGATTAATCCGCCAAGAAGGATGTCTGAGCCCCAGGGAGTGAGGACCGCCGGATGAAAATTCGCGAGGGCGGCGGCGAGGCCGTAAGTGCCGGCTGAGTGGACGTGTAAAAGGTCCGGCCGCTCAGCCCGCAAAATCCCCTTGATTTGTTTTACCGCTTGCGGCAAATAACGGATGGCAAATCGGCCGTTGATATCGGCAAGAGGCGAGGGCGTTATCTCGTAAAATTTTACTTTTTTAACCAAATTCTCCGCTTCTGGAATGGACGGCGCAAAAGAAATCCAGATGATTTCGTGGCCGCGGCTCACGAAAAATTTTATCCAGCGGACGCTGTGGATGGAATTGGCACCGGCAAGGTAGGCTATTTTCATTAGATTTATTTTAGGTTATGGCTGGGGTAAATGAAAAGCGGATGGCCAAAAGGTCATCCGCTTTCACGCTGCTCTTCCCGCCTCAATCAACCGCTTCGCTTCTTCGGCTGCTTGCTGGTCCTTGAAGCCCAGGGTGAGGGTCCATTTGTAGCCGCATTCCGGGCAGGCGTAATCGCTCACGAGGGAAATGTACCCGTTCAGCACGCAGTCGTCTTCTGTATCGCCGTCTTTTATTACGGAACGAATATGCCGCGGCGTCGGCGAGGGCTTGCAGTACGCGCACTCATTTTTCATTTCAATGGTCCTTGTTCGAGTTCTGGATAATAGAGTAGGCGAAAGAATGCTTCAAAGTCAAGTTAAGTTATAATACTCGGTTTCCTCGCTTTTATCGCGCCGCGGGTGTCAATGATAAGCTTCGCGGTTCTCGCAATCATTTTATAGTCGTAAATCGAATGGTCGGTGAGAACAAGCACGCAGTCGGCACTCTTTAGCGCTTTTTTATTGAGCGGCACGGAACGGAAGGTTTTGCCGGAAACGTTTATTTGCGGAATGAACGGGTCATTATAACGGACATTCGCACCCTTCTTTACTAAATCCTTAATGACCTCAACGGCCGGCGATTCGCGCGGGTCATCTATGTCTTTTTTGTAAGCGACGCCCAGAGCAAGGATTTTCGCTCCGCGCACCGCCTTCTTCTTATTATTAAGAGCCCAGATTACTTTAGTGGCGACGTGGTGAGGCATAAGTTCGTTTATTTCACCGGCCAAGTCAATGAATCTGGTGAAAAAGTTCAATTCCCGCGCTTTCCAGGAAAGATAAAAGGGATCAAGCGGGATGCAATGGCCGCCAACGCCCGGTCCCGGATAGAACGGCGTAAAGCCGTAGGGTTTGGTCTTGGCCGCTTCAATCACTTCCCAAAAATCAATGTCCATTTTATCGGCGAGCATCTTCAGTTCGTTCACGAGCGAAATATTCACCAAACGGAAAATATTCTCCAAAAGCTTCGTCATCTCCGCTGTTCTTGCGGAGGAAACAGGGTGAACTTTTTTGAGATAGAGCTGGTAGAACGCCGCAGTTTTATCGGTGGAAATTTTATTGATGCCGCCGACCACTTTTGGAATGTCCGTAAATTTAAATTGCTTGTTGCCCGGGTCAATCCGCTCCGGCGCAAAAGCGAGATAAAAATCCCGGCCAGCCTTGAGGCCGCTACGCTCCAAAATCGGCAGGAGCAATTCTTCGGTTGTGCCCGGGTAAGTGGTGCTCTCCAGAACGACAATTACCCCCCTTTTGATATGAGGATAAATTTTTTTGGCCGCGTTCTCTATAAAAGAAGTGTCCGGCGCCTTGTTCTTATTGAGGGGCGTCGGCACCGTGATGAGAACAACGTTGCATTTCTTAATCGCTTTCCAGTCGGTCGTCGCCCGGAAATTTTTGAGCATTCTTTTCACGGTTTCATCCGGAATTTCCGCAATGAAACTTTTGCCGCCGTTCAACTGATTTACCCTTTTCTTGTTGATATCAATACCCGTGACTTTGACGCCGGCCTCGGCGATAGCAAGCGCCGTCGGTAGTCCCACATAGCCCAGGCCGACAACAGCGACGCTCGTTTTTGAAGCGAATTTTTTCATGTGTTAATATTAACCCCAGTCATGACCTTTTTCAAAATCTCCAAATTCTTTCTTTACACGGCTCTCCTCGCCGTCATTTTCGTCAATGCCCAGACCCTTTTTCCTTTCATTGTTTTCAAATACGTCTTTTTCCGGAGCGCGGTTTTGGCTGCCTTTATTTTCTTTCTCCTGGGTTTTTTGTTTTTGAGCGGTGAGGAAATGGAACAGTTCAAGAGTGAGGCGAAACGCCGGCTGAAATCGCCGCTCGTCATTGCGGTCTCAATTTTTGTTCTTGCCTTTCTTCTAGCAGGTCTCTTTGGTTTTAATCCTGCTTATTCCTTTTGGTCCAATTTTGAACGCGGCGAAGGCGGTTTCCAGATGCTCAATTTGTATGTATTTTTCTTGCTCTTAATTTTGCTTTTCCGCGACAAAAAGGACTGGCTTGCCGCTTTTAAGGTTTCCGTCACGGCGGCATTTTTAATGATTGCTTATGGCGTGCTTGCCGGCCTCGGCGTTCAAGGCTTCGTGGGCGTCCCTTTGAAAATAGGCCAGCGTTTCCAAGGTTCGCTCGGCAATACGGCTTACGTCGGCACCTATCTTCTTTTCGGGTTGTTTTATGTTTTTTACCTCCTTAAATCTTTGCGGGGCTTGAAATCGAAGATCGTTTTATGGCCGCTTGTTCCTATTTTTTTGGCAACCATCTGGTTTACCCAAACCCGCGGCGCTTTCTTGGGACTTGCCGCCGGCGTCGCGGCTTTTCTTTTATTTTCGGCACTCTCTAAAAATGGCGTGTTCCGCCGGGCGAGCGCCATGATCCTTATTATCTTAGTTTTATTGGGAGCATTTCTCTACCAGATCCGCTCTTCGCCGCTCATGCAGAAACTTTCTCTCACCCGTTTTTTCAACATCACTTTAAGCAATCTCTCCACCCAGAGTCGGTTTTGGTCTTGGGGTTCGGCGGTTGAGGGCTGGAAGGAGCGGCCGATTTTCGGCTGGGGGCCGGAGAATTACAACCGGCTTTTTGACAAGTATTTTGATACGCGCCATTTCGTTCCCAATCAACCATCGGATACCTGGTACGACCGGGCTCACAGCATTATTTTTGATTATTTGGCTGAAACCGGCGTTGTCGGTCTCCTTGGTTATCTCGGCGTTTTCGGGGTTCTTTTTTTCTGGTTTTTTAAACGTTCGCCCCTCACCGATTTATCTCCGCCGGAGAAGGGACTTGTTCTTGCCATGACCGCCGCTTATCTTGTCCAAGGGCTCGTGATTTTCGACGTTTTGCCGATTTACCTTAACCTGTTTTTGTTTTTAGGTTTTGTGAATTTTGCCTATCATAAAAATGAGTAACGCCATTTTAAAAATATCCGCAGCAGTTTTGATAATTGCCTCCGCCGCCGGCTGGTGGTTCGGCGCTTATCTTCCCTTCCAGAAATCCAAGCGGTTCATCGAAGTAATCCGTTCCGGTTCGGTCATTAAGACCATTGATGAATTGGAAAGGCGGTTCAATGCGGTTCTGGATTTTTATTCGCCGGTGGGAGAAGCCGAGGCCATCGGTTTTTTCGCCGACCAGATGGTCAATGTTTTGGGCACTAAGCCGCCGGCGGATGTGGGCGAGCGATTGATTGCCTACACCGAAGAAAAAGCGAGGCCGGTTTTGGAAAATCCCGAAAGTCCGGAACTCACCAAGGTTTTCCTTAAAGTGGCAAGCTTAAACGAGGTGGGTTGGATAATTTATCAAAAAGAAGAATACTTCCGCCGAGCCGAAAATTATCTTCTCGAAGGTTTGAAAATTAGCCCGAACCGCCCCCAATATCTTTACGGCCTTTTCAATCTTTACGCGAGCGTGGGTGATAGGGAACGCGTAAAAGCGATTGGGGAAGAAATTCTCCGTTTCTGGCCTAACGATGAAGTTATGCGGGCAAAGGTCAGCCTTCTTTAACTCCGTTAATAAGAGCGAGGGGGTTTAAATCCCTGATAATGGGTTCCTTGAAGAGCCAGAGTGCGGCGAAATAAACGAGAGCCGCCGCCGCAATAATGACGATAACGTTAATTCCCAAACCGCTCGTGGCCAGGATGAAGACCGACATCAAGGCGGCGGCGGCGATTATTTTCGGCAGATGAATCAGAGTTTGGAAGTTATTAATGCGCTTCATCGCGAGCCAGTTGAATCCGTTCGCCAAAAGCTGGGAGCCGATTGTCGCAATAGCCGAGCCGAAAATGCCGTAAGGCGGGATAAGGAGAAAATTAAAGATGACGTTCGCAATGGCGCCTAAGCCGATAAACCACATGAACAGCTTTTGCTTGTTGTAAGCGAAGACGGCGTTGGAGATAAGCGTGCCCGGAAAAACCAGAAAAAAAGTGAGAAGCAAAATCGTAAAGGCCAGGGCCGCCGGAGAGTAGGCCTCGCCGTAGACAAGTGAGATGATGCGGGGCGCGAGCAGGATGCCGCCCACCGCAAAGGGGAAGGCGAGCAAAAACATCGCTTTAATTGCTTTTTCAAAAATGGAACGGAATCTTTCATTGTCGGTATTTGCGAGCCGTGAAAGAGAAGGGAATAAGCTGACGATGAGATAGCCGGGGACAAGATAAACAAGGAGGATGATTTTCTGGGCGGCCGAATACAGACCGACGTCGGAAGCGCCTTTGAGCCACCCCAGCATCAGCATATCGGTGTTTAACATTATCGTGCCCAAAAGTCCCGCGAGCGCAAATGGCCAGGCCTCGGTCAAAATTGGTTTCACTAGTTCTTTTCGGAAGGAAGAAAAAATTTCCCGGAGATATTTTCTTAGAACGAAAATGACGGCAAAGAGGCCCACGGCGGAGCCGGCGGTATAACCCATAGTGAGGAGTTTCGTTGAAGGCGCAAGGAAAAGAGCGCCGGCGCCCAAAACGAGGATAGCCAAATTGGTGATAATGCTTACGCCGGCTTCTATCTCCATTTTTTCAATAGAGCGGGTGTAGCCGAAAAAGAAATCCCGCAATGTATCAAAAGCAAAAAGGAAAACTATTATGTAAAAAAGCTCCTGCACTCCCTCCAGTTTCGCGAAGAGAGGCGCTATAAAAAGAATGAGGAGCGCGCTTATTGCCATAAAAATGAATTTTATCCCGAGTGCTGTGCTTAAATACGCCGTGCGTTTCTCGGGATTTCGGGCGCTCTCGCGGGTGAGGAGCGGCGTAAGGCCGATGTCGGCAAAAATCGCGAAAAAACCGGCAAGCGACAAGGCGTAAGAAAAAACGCCGTAGCCAGCCACTCCCAAAACGCGGGCGGCGTAAATTATAAGCACCGCCCGGATGAGGCGGCTTATGATATTCCCGAAAGTCAGCCAGAAGGTATTCTTCAAAACCGTCTGCCGGATACTCTTATTTTCAAAAAGGAAGGACTTCAGGCCTTGCATCTTTTTTATCTTATATTAAAGTTAGGGGATATGGAAGAAAAAATACCCGAAGTTCTTCGGGAAAAAAAGCGCGATTGGCTCCTGCCGGTCTCCATCTTGGTCGCCGCCGTTTTAGTTTCCGGTTCGCTTTTCTACAGCGCGGGCAAAGGAACTTCGCAAAAAGCCGCTTCTCTCACGCCACCCGAGGATTCAGCGCCGTCCTTAGGGAACATTAGGCCCGTTTCCGGCGATGACCACATTCTGGGGAGCTTGAGTGCGCCCGTAAAAATCGTTGAATATTCGGACCTAGAGTGCCCTTTCTGCAAGAGGTTCCATCCGGTGATGCAGCAGGTTTTGCAGACCTACGGCGACAAGGTGGCTTGGGTTTATCGCCATCTGCCGCTCGATAATCTTCATTCTAAAGCAAGGAAAGAAGCCGAAGCCACGGAATGTGCGGCTGAACTTGGCGGCAATAACGCCTTTTGGGCTTACGTTGATAAAGTTTTTGAGATTACGCCTTCCAACAACGGTTTGGACTTGACTCTTCTGCCGAAAATCTCAAAAGAAATCGGTCTTGATGAGGCAAAATTCACCGCATGTTTGGAAAGCGGCAAGTACGCTTCAAAAATTGAGAGCGATTTGGAAGATGCCGCAAGGGCCGGCGCGAGAGGAACGCCCTACTCTTTGATTTTGGGTACAGATGATGAAATGGGAGTCATCCCTGGCGCTCTGCCTTTTGAACAGGTTAAACTCTTAATTGACGGCGTTTTAGGTTCTTAAAATGCACTGGTTTCAATGGGCAATCGTAGTTTTGGGCGTTTGGCTTTTTATCTCGCCCTGGGTTTTGGGCTACGCGAGCATTAATCTGATGCTTTGGAATAATTTAATCATCGGGGGCTTGGTCATCATTTTCGCCCTCTGGAATTCTACGTCGCCCGAGGCATAATATATTCATGGCCAAAGTAAAAATTTATACAACCCCGAGTTGCGTCTACTGCCGGATGGCCAAGGATTATTTCAAGAAAGCTGGCGTGGAGTATGAAGAACTTGATGTTGCGCGGGACGAGCGGGCTCGGGAAGAGATGGTTAAAAAATCCCAGCAATTGGGCGTGCCGGTCATTGAAATAGGCAACCAGGTTTTCGTGGGATTCAACCGCATCGCCATTGAAAAAGCAATAAGGCAATGACTTATGAACTGGTAATCGTAGGCGGCGGCCCGGCCGCGGTCGCGGCCGGGGTTTACGCTGCCCGCAAGAAAATAAAAGCGGTTCTTGTGACCGAGTCCTTCGGCGGCCAGTCGCTCGTCTCCGACGACATCCAAAACTGGATTGGCGTGAAATCCATATCCGGTTTCGATTTGGCCAAAAATTTTGAAGAGCACCTGCGGGCGCAGGAGGATTTGGAAATCATTGAAGGCGATTTGGTGCAAAAAATAGAAAAGACGGGCACCAAAAACGAAAAAGGCCACTATCATTTTCTGGTTGAAACCCAAAACGGCAAAAAATTTGAAACGGAAGCGGTTTTGATAACGGCCGGCAGCCGTCGTCGCCGCCTTGGCGTTCCCGGCGAGAAAGAATTTGAAGGCAAGGGTGTGGTTTACTGCTCAACCTGCGACGCACCGCTCTTTAAAGACAAAATTGTGGCGGTTGTGGGTGGCGGTAATTCCGGCTTGGAGGCCGTGATTGACCTGTTGCCTTACGCGAGTAAGATTTACCTGCTCCATCGCCGCGATTCCATTAAGGGCGATAAAGTGACGGAGGAGCGAATTCGTTCCAATCCGAAAGTTGAAATCATCTTGAACGCCGAGACGGAGGAAATTACCGGTAAGGAATACGTAACCGGTTTGAAATACAGGGACAAGAAGAGCGGAGGAACGAAGGAATTGAAACTTGATGGCGTTTTTGTGGAAGTCGGTTCTGTCCCGAATAGTGACATCGCCACGGGATTGGTTGAAACAAACAAGCAAGGTGAAATCTTGGTCAATCACAAGACACAGGCGACGTCGGAGAAGGGAATCTGGGCCGCCGGCGACGTTACCGACGTTCTTTACAAACAAAACAACATCTCGGCCGGCGACGGCGTGAAAGCCGCCTTGAATATTTACGATTATCTGCAGATGATAGAGAGGAAGGAAAGTACGACCGCCGCCGCTTCGCAGAATCACAAGCCGAATTAGTTCAGTGGTAGAACACTACTTTCGTAAAGTAGAAACGTGGGTTCGATTCCCACCTTCGGCTCCAAAAATGAATTACAATCCCAATATTGTGACAATCTCAGTGCTCGCCGGGGCGGGTGGCGAGGACGCCAAGGATTGGGCGCGGATGCTTCTGCGGATGTACAGTCGCTATGTCGACAAAAAAAATTGGAAAAAAATCCTAATTGATGAGAACGAACTGGAAATAAAAGGGGAAGGTGTCTATGAACGCCTCAAAGAAGAATCCGGCGTTCACCGCTTGGTCCGTATTTCGCCCTATGACGCTAAAAAATTGCGCCATACTTCTTTTGCTTTAGTAGATGTTTTGCCGGAGCTGCCGAAAGTTGATGCAGTAAAGATTCAGATTCCCGAGAAAGATTTGAAAATGGAATTTTCCCGCTCCGGCGGTCCCGGCGGCCAGAACGTGAACAAAGTGGAAACGGCGGTGCGGATTGTCCACTTGCCGACCGGCCTTTCCGCTTCGGCTCAAGTGGAGCGCTCGCAGAGCGCGAACCGCGAACGGGCCCTTGCGTTGCTCAAGGCCAAGCTTGTCAAATTAATGGAAGAGAAACACGAGAATGAAATCTCCAATTTGAGAATCCGGGTTTCGCCTGAATGGGGCCACGAAATCCGCTCCTACGTTCTCCATCCTTACAAGCAGGTTAAGGACCACCGCACGGGATTGAAAATCTCCCGCGCCGAAGAAGTTTTGGAAGGAAAACTTGATTTACTGTTTGAAAAGAAAGTAGAATAGTAACTGAAGACAATGATTAATTTTCAAAACGTCACCAAAACCTACAATCACAACTCCGTTGCCTTAGAGAAAGTGAGTTTCAAAGTCCAACCGAATGAATTCGTGACCATTGTCGGCCGCTCGGGCGCCGGCAAGTCCACGATTTTGAAGCTTTTAATCGGCGAAGACAAACCGACCAAGGGTCAGATTTTTTTTGCCGATTACGAGGTAAACAAACTTAAGTCCAAAGATATGCCGGAGTTTCGACGCCACATCGGCGTTATTTTCCAGGACTTCAAACTGCTTGCCAGAAAAACCGTTTTTGAAAACGTGGCTTTCGCTCTGGAAGTTTGGGGCAGGCCCCAGAAGGAAATCAACGAACTTGTGCCCCAGGTTCTGGATATGGTGGGGTTAAGGGACAAGGTTTTCAATTTCCCGGCCGAACTTTCAGGCGGCGAGAAACAAAGAGTCGCGATTGCAAGAGCAATGATAACGCGGCCGGACGTTTTGATTGCCGATGAGCCGACCGGTAATTTAGACCCCTTCAATACTTGGGAAGTGATAAAACTCCTCACTAAAATCAACGAGTTGGGGAGTACCGTCGTGCTTGCCACCCACGATAAGGATATTGTAAATACCCTTGGCCGCCGGGTAATCACATTGGACAGCGGCAAAGTGATTAAAGACGACCCGAACGGCAAGTTCATTTTGTAAAAATTGGCATGTTTGTCACTCTATCGAGAATTTTGAAATACGGCTGGCAGGGAATTTTGCGGAACGGAACGCTATCCGTCTCCACCATCGGCATCATGATTCTCGCGCTCATTGTTTTTGAGGGTCTGATTCTTTTCAACGTGGTCTCGACCGGCGCCATTGCCTCCATTCAGGAAAAGGTTGACATCAGCGTTTATTTTAAGAGCAACGTGCCCGAAGACAGAATTTTGGACACGAAGCGGGCCTTAGAGGGGCTCACGGAAGTGAAATTTGTTGAATACGTTTCCCGCGACGAGGCCCTCGCCGATTTTAAGGAACGTCACGCCGGCGACGAGACAGTTATTCAAACTCTGGAAGAACTTGAAGAAAATCCACTCCTTGCTTCTTTGAACATCAAAGCTCAAGACCTGAACCAGTACGGCACCATCGCCTCGTATCTGGAAGCGCCCGCTTTAGCCGAAATCATTGAAAAAGTGACTTACGCCCAGAACAAAGTAGTGATTGACCGGCTGACCTCGGTTGTCAGCACACTTGAGAAAGGCGTCATAATTCTTACGGTATTTCTCGCGGTCCTTGCCGTACTCATCACTTTCAACACTATCCGGCTCGCAATTTTCTCCAACCGCGAACAGATTGAAATCATGCGCTTGGTCGGCGCCTCCAACAGCTTCATCCGCGGCCCCTATATTTTTGAAGGCGTGGTCTACGGGGTTCTCGCCGCCTTCATCAGTTTCGTAATCTTGATTCCGGTCATTGATTTTGCTTCGCCGCCCATCGCCAACTTCATTTTGGAAGTCAATTTGGCCGATTATCTTACGAATCACTGGCTCCGTTTGGTTCTGTACCAGATTCTTTTCGGCGCCGGTTTGGGCATCGTTTCCTCCGTGTTTGCAATCCGACGGTATTTGAGGGTTTAAATTTTGCTGCCGGGCAGGGACTCGAACCCCAGTTTTCGCGTCCAGAGCGCGACGTCCTACCACTAGACGACCCGGCAATTCTTTCGTGTTATTATTATTAAACTATGCGAAAAAATAAAGCAACTATGATTTTGATTGTTGCTATCGTTTTGATTATCGGCGGATTGTTCGCTCTGCCGCGTTTTTTTAACAAATCGTCAGGCGGGTTAGCATCGGGCGTTCCTTGTCTTGTTCCGAATATTCCTTTAGTCCAGCACGTTCATCCGCACCTCCAAATTTTAGTTGACGGCGATGAAGAAATAGTGCCGGCCAACGTCGGTCTTAGCGGCTGCGAGCGGGCCCTTCACACACACGACACAACTGGCGAGATTCACGTTGAGGCGCAGGATACGAGAGAATATACGCTCGGAGATTTTATAAGCGTTTGGGGTAAGGACATTTCGTGGCCCGGCTACACGGTCACCGTGAAAGTTGACGGCAAAATAAGCGAGAATCCCATTGAAATTCCGCTCAAAGATAAAGAACAAATTGTCATGGAGTACGAAAAAATCAGCCAATAACCTTGATTTTGTGAAACTTTTGCAAAAATCCGCTGGGAAAGGCGGATTTTTGTTGATTTAATATGATAAAATGTTAATCAAGGAGGCTCATTGCCTTGTTTTCCCGTGAAAAAGTAAATGACGACCGAAAGCAATAACAGAATGTTTAAGGGAAAGAAAGTTTTTGTTTATTTACCCCTCTTTTTGGCGGTCTTTTTCATGCTTATACCCTTAGCTTACGGTACCGACGGTGTTCCCAAAATAATAAGCTATCAGGGCAGATTGACTAATCCGAGCGGCACGTTACTCGGCGGTTCTTCGGGGACGACCTACCATTTTAAATTTTCCATTTGGGACGATCCGACGTCCGACCCCGAAACGGGCAACAAACTCTGGCCGACGGGCGCGCCCGGCATCGCGACGACGACGGTGAAGGACGGCGTTTTCAACATCAACATCGGCGACACTGCGAATGGTTTTCCCGACGCTTTAACTTACAATTTTTACGACAATCGGGATGTTTATCTTCAAGTAGCAGTTTCTTCAAACGGTACGAGTTTTGAAATACTCTCGCCTCGCCAGCGGATCGCTGCTTCCGGCTTTGCATTGAATGCCGACACTGTTTCCGGAAAATTAAGGGTTTCCACATCTTCGGACTACACTTTCAACGTCATAAATGAAGAAACTGGTCGCGCGAATTTGTCGGCCGAAGGCCAGATTCAAATCGGCGGTTATGGTGTTGCGCCAACAGCAATAGGTGGAGGCGCACTCTACTACAACACTTCAACTGGAAATCTTTTTGTATGGAATGATGCAACAACAACGCCGCAATGGATTTCCTTGGGCGGCGGCGGTGGCGGCGGTTCCACCGATTTGCAGGCAGCCTACGCCTTAGGCAATACGATTACGACATCCGATGCGCGAGACATTAATTTTGTTTTGTCCGACACTGCAACCGATTCTAATTTCGTCGTAAATTTCAAAGGCGTCAATAGTATTTTTCAAATTCAATCGTCCAGCGTTCCGATATTTACTTTCGGCGTTTCCAGTTCAACGCTTGCAACGACCACCATCAGCAATTTCACCGTAACGGGCACGTCATCGCTTCAAGGTTTGGGTTTCACGAATGCCTCGGGTACGTCACTAACGCTCTCCAGTGTCGCTGACCTTCAAGGTATAGAATTTACAAACGCAAGCGGAACAAGCATTACTCTAACCGGCGTTGGTGATTTTCAGGGAATTGAATTTACAAACGCATCAGGTACTTCTTTATCTCTTACTGGCGTCGCTGACCTCCAAGGCGTGGAGTTTACGAACGCAAGCGGCACCAGCCTAACTTTAACAGGAGTTGCTGACCTCCAAGGTATTGAATTCACCAACGCCTCCGGGACAAACCAATCTCTTACAAGCAACCTTGTTGTCGGCGGCGTTTTGACCGCAAACACCCTGACTCCTAATGCTGCAATGACGGTTGGCGCCACCGGCCAGACACTTATTCTCCAAGGTTCCACCACCACTATCACTTCTGCCGGCACAGCTAACATAATTCTTACTCCAGGCGGAAAAGTGAGTATTTCCGCGGGTAATTTGGACATTACGGCCGGTGTTTTACAGCTTAACAACGTTACAAGAATAGATAATATCGGCCAGGCCACCCTCACCACCTCCACCATCACCAATCTCACGGTTTCAGGGACTTCATCGCTTCAGGCTTTTACATTCACCAACGCCTCGGGCACCGCCCTTACTCTGACCGGCCTCGCTGATTTGCAAGGGGTGGAGTTTACCAACGCCTCCGGGACAGCCATCACCTTGACGGGCGCTGCCTCCGTCGGCGGCACCTTCTCGGTGGCTGGTATCTCCTCTCTCGCCACC
>LCKC01000004.1 GCA_001001185.1 Parcubacteria group bacterium GW2011_GWB1_45_10
CACCGCCATCCTTTTCCGCCAGTTGGCGGATTCGGAATAGCAACGGCAGAGGTTTAGAGAAGGATTTTAAGGAGGGGCGGAAAAGTAATCCGAAGTTTTAACGAAGGGTACTCGCCCTCTCCGCAGCAACGAAGTTGCGAGGATGGGAGAGTCCCGCAACTGCTTGCGGGACGTCGGGATTCGAAAGGCGGAGCAGTGTCCCGAGCCCACGAGGGACTGTGAGCCAGGGTCGTGAAATTTTGCGAGCGGCGGCAAGCAAAATATTCCTGACCGAATCTCGCCCTCTCCGTCAGACCTGCGCGGCGATTAAGCAAGGTCGGCTAATTAATTTCAAAAAAACTTTTATGATGCCATATGGTTATAACTGGAGCATGATGTCGGGTTTTGGTTTTTTCTGTTTCATCACCTGGCTGGTGGTGATTGTTGATCTGGTTCTTTTGGGCGCCTGGCTTTGGAAGCAGATAAAGAAATAAAGCCAAAGTGTTTTGGTTTTGGAAATAAAAACCTCCCGCATTGCGGGAGGTTTTCGCCTGATAAAGGCATAAAAAGAGCAAAGCAACGGACGATTCTTGGGACGCAGCCGAGCGAAAACCCTGACTTATCGGCGGTCTTTCTGATTTAGCGCGCCCTCTTGGCGGGGCGCGATGTTCGGTCAAACATCTTCAGCTGGGCGGGCGGCCCAGCCAGTCACCAGTTATGGAGAATACTTATGGAGTGGGCCGCGGCCCAAACCCATCCGTTGCTGATAAAAATATAACTCTTGTTTTCGGATTTTACAAGCGCCTGGTTTTGTCGGTTGTTTTCCGCTGTCAATACCCCCACTGGGGGTATTGACTTTCCGGCAAAGGAAGCGATAATGAAAAGATGACCCCGCAGTGAATTTTTGACAGCCTGCCTGTGGCAGACAGGCTTCTCAGTATTTTTTGCTGCCTTGAAGCTGCGGGATAATGATGCTTTAAGCAAGTTTGCACCATATAGAGATAATCAAGTTTATTAACATTCGAAGCTAAAAATTAATGAAAAACCTACTGCGGGGATGAAACAAAATCCTTCAACAAAAAAACAAACTTTGATTGCTTTAAGAAAAGCCCAGTCATTGGTCAAAAAAATCATTCAGATGATTGACGAAGGTGTTTATTGCGTCAGGATTATGGAACAGAACCTGGCGGTTGTTGGGCTGTTGCGTTCGGCCCACGAAAAACTTTTGGAAAATCACCTGAATACTTGTTTTCGCGAAGCCATTGGTTCGCGCGACGAAAAACGCAAACAAGAAATGATTAAAGAGATTCTTAAAGTCGTTAAATTAGCCAATAAATGATTATGCTGAATAAACTGAAACAAAATTTTTGGCCGCTGGTCGGTGTTTTGAGCATTTTGGGTTTTGCGTTTTGGGGTTATTTTACTGATTTTGAATCTTTGAAATACAACCTTGACAAAAACAGCGGTGAAAAAGTCGCGGCGCTTGACTTCAAATCTTTGGACGAAGTTCTGCCAGAAGAAACAGTGATTCCGGTTAACTGGAATAATCTTGGCAAGCAAATGGTGGAAAACGGCGTCATTGACAAAGCCAAGTTTGAAGAGATTTATCAGAGCCGCGGCGGTTTGACTGACGAGCAAAAAAACATTTTATTTGCCGGGGATAACAGTTACATTAAAATGACTCAGGAAAATTCGGGTTTCTGGCTGAATGTTTTGTGGGGATTTGGCTTGGCGAACAAAAACGAAATTTTGGAAAACGGTCCGATGTCTGAGCGGGGTTCCACCGGTAATTTCGCGTCAACCGGCGGCTGGAGTTTGGCGAAGGACAAAGCCATGAATCATTACAGCAAGCACCAAATGGTTGTTTTGACGCCGGAACAGCAGAAAAGAGTGGTTAATGTTTCCCAAGGGATTTATCGGCCCTGCTGTGGCAACTCGACTTATTTTCCGGACTGCAACCACGGCATGGCGATGCTCGGTCTATTGGAGATTTTGGCGGCAAATGATTTTTCCGAAGAACAGATGTTCCAGGTGGCGCTGAAAGTCAATGCTTACTGGTTTCCGGATACATATCTGACGATTGCCAAGTATTTCAAGGAAAAAGAGAACCTTTCCTGGAGCCAGGTTGACCCGAAGCTCGCTTTGGGTGAAAGCTTTTCTTCAAGTTTTGGTTATACGAACATTCTTAAACAGGTTGAGCCGGCCGAGTTTAAAAGCGGCGGCAGCTGCGGAGTTTAATCTGTTCCTGGCGGATAAAACAAATTAAAAGTAAAATAAAAGCATGAAAATCAGCAACAACGCGATTGTCATTGGCCTGGCCGCAGTTTTGCTTGGCGGATTGTTTTATTGGCAAAGTAAAGCCAGCCCGTTGCCGGTAAACGCCAATAATCAGCAAGCCCAGGTTGTTCTGGACAGGTTTGTCGTTGACCTTGGCGAGATGAAGGTTGACGAAGTGAAAACCGGCGAGTTTATTTTGAAAAACAAAGGTGATGGGGCTGTGGTTTTGACTAACTTTGAAACCAGTTGTAACTGCACTTACGGAAGAGTTGTTTTTGGCGAAGCGGTTTCGCCGACATTCAATATGCGGGCGCATATGGCCCCGGGCGATTTTTGGTGGCGGCAAGAGTTGAACCCGGGCGAAGAAGTAAAGATTCAGGTGATTTACAAGCCGTCGGTCATGCCGGTTTATGGTAGCGTTGAAAGGTCTTTGCTTTTTAAAACTTCCGATCCGAAAATGCCGAGCGTTGAGTTGAAAGTCAAAGCTTTTGTCAAATAACTGATGGAGATTTCGATTTTGCTCATTCCTTCAATTGTCGTCGCTTTTGTTTCCGGCGTGATTGCTTTATTTGCGCCCTGCTGCATCTCTTTTTTGCTGCCGGCGTATCTTTCACAGCTTTTTCAAAGAAGAATTAAAGTGGTTTTGGGGACGCTGTTTTTTTCTTTGGGCATTGCCGTAGTCATGCTGCCTGTCGCCCTGGGCATCAGAACGATTGTTTTTTGGTTTAATATCTGGCATACCCAGACTTATGTTGTTGGCGGGCTGATTATGATAATTGCCGGCATCTTATTTCTGGGAAAGTTCAAGCTGCCGATGCCTGCCTGGTCGCCGAAACTTTCTTTGGGCGATTCAGCCGGCTATGGCTCAATCTTTAGTTTGGGCGTGGTTTCCGGTTTGGCGAGTTCCTGCTGCGCGCCGGTTTTGGCCGGCGCGTTGACAGTGGTGTCTTTGTCGCCGTCGCTGTTCCAGGCAGTTCTGGTGGCTTTAAGCTATGTTTTGGGCATGGTCTCACCTTTGTTTATCGCGGCGCTGCTGATGAAAACAAACTGGCTTTCCGGTTTCAGCCGGGCTCTTGATAAAAACATCAAAGGCGTCAGGCTTGGTGATTTAATCGGCGGCCTGACCATGATTGTTTTCGGCGCTTTGATAATTTTTTTGGCTTTGACTGGCAAAGTGGTCGTGCCGGAAAAAGGCATGGAGATCGGCCAGAACATTTATTTTTGGGCCATGAACCTGAACCGGTTTTTGGCCGGAGCTTTCTGGCGCGAAGCAGTTTTTGTTGTTTTTCTTATTGGCTTTGTCTGGTGGCTGGTTTTAATGGTTAAAAAAGAAATAAATAAAGAAAAATGAACACTCGTTCTGAACATCAGGAAAAAAGCCTAACAGCCGGAAATCACGGCGAAAATCTTTACGCCTGCCCGATGCATCCGGAAATAAAATCGGATATGCCCGGCAAGTGTCGGCTTTGCGGCATGGTTTTAGTCCGAAATCAGATATCAGATATCCGATATCCGAAATCCGACAAGCACGCGGGACATTCTTTGGAGATGTTCATTAAAAAATTCTGGCTGAGCCTGGCCTTGACCCTGCCAGTGGTTTTTGTTTCTGACGTGGTCCAGGAATTTTTTGGTTTTAGCGTTGACAAAAATGTTTCCCAGATTGTTTCCTTGATTCTCGGTTCCGTCGTGTTTTTTTACGGCGGCAGTATTTTTATTAAAGGCGCAATCTCCGAACTTAAATCAAAGCTGCCGGGCATGATGAGTCTGATTGCCCTGGCAATCAGCGCTGCGTACATTTTCAGTGTTTTTGCGGTTTTGCTGAAAAGCGGCGAGTCGCTTTTTTGGGAGCTGACGACCCTGATTACGATTATGCTTTTGGGCCATTGGCTGGAGATGAGAGCGGTTAAAGGCGTTCAGGACGCGCTGAAAGAGCTGTCAAAGCTTTTGCCGGACAAAGCCGAGCTGGTTTTAAGCAACGAACTGTCAAAAGGAACCAATATTAAAACAAAACTGGTCAATATTTCTGAGTTAAAGGTTGGCGACGTGATTTTGGTTAAGCCGGGAGAAAAAATTGCTGCTGACGGCAGGGTGGCGCAGGGAAACTCTGAAGTTGACGAGTCAATGGTGACTGGCGAATCTCGTCCGGTCAAAAAGCAGGAATCAAGCGAGGTTATCGCCGGCACGATTAACGGCGACGGCAGTTTGCTGGTCAAGATTGAAAAAATCGGCGAAAACACTTTTTTAGCCGGAGTGATGAAGCTGGTGGCTGAAGCTCAAGCGTCAAAATCAAAGCTTCAGGTTTTGTCTGACAAGGCGGCTTTTGTTTTGACCTTAACGGCTTTGGGCGTTGGCAGTCTGGCGTTCGGCGCCTGGCTGTTTTTGAAAGCCGGGTTTAATTTTGCTTTGGAAAGATTAGTTTCGGTTTTAGTGATTGCCTGTCCGCACGCTCTGGGTTTGGCGGTGCCCTTGGTGGCCTCAATCTCCACGACCAAAGCCGCGCAAAACGGTTTTTTGGTCAAGCAAAGACTGGCTTTGGAATCTGCCCGAAATATAGAGATTGTCTTGTTTGATAAAACCGGCACGCTGACCCAGGGAAGTTTTGGCGTGGCGGGCATTATTCAAAACCCGGAAAGCAAAACCCGGATTGACGAAAACTCAATCCTGCAGCTGGCGGCTTCACTTGATTTTTATTCCGAGCATCCGGCCGCCAAAGCGCTGGTTGCTGAAGCGCGAAAAAGAAATCTTGAGCTCTTGAAAGTTGATAATTTTCAGCGTTTGCCGGGCAAAGGCGTAAAAGGGAACGTCAATGGCAAAGAACTTTTGGTCGGCGGTGAAGAAATTACCGGCAGTGTTTCAAACAGCAACTTTCAAACAACCAGTGAAGTTAAAAAACTTTCAGCACAGGGGAAAACCGTTATTTTTGTTATTTCGGCAAATGAAGTTCTTGGCGCGATTGTTTTGACGGATATGATTCGTGATGAATCAAAACAAGCGGTTCACGAACTGAAACAAATGGGAATAAAAACCGCGATGATTACCGGCGATTCAGTTGAAGTCGCCCAATGGGTGGCCCGGGAAATCGGCATTGACGAATTCTTTGCCAGAGTTTTGCCCGAACAGAAATCAACAAAAGTCAAAGAGCTGCAGTCCCGCGGTTTGAAAGTGGCCATGGTCGGCGACGGCATTAATGACGCGCCGGCCCTGACTCAGGCTGACCTGGGCGTGGCCATTGGCGCCGGCACGAATGTCGCGATTGAATCAGCCGGAATTATTCTGGTGAAAAACGATCCGCGCGACATCGTGAAGATTATCAAACTGTCCCGGATGACTTATAAAAAAATGATGGAAAATCTGTTCTGGGCGACTGGCTATAATGTCGTGGCCATGCCTTTGGCCGCCGGAGTTCTGGTTTTTAAAGGGATTTTGCTTCAGCCGGCGCTGGCGGCAGTCTTGATGTCTTTGAGCACGGTTATTGTCGCTTTTAACGCTTTGCTTTTGAAAAGGGCGAAACTCTAAACTTTTTGGTCGAAATAATTAAAGCTTTATATAAACTTATGCTTTCTTTAAAACGTTATGGTTGGTTGTGTGTTCTGGGAGGCGAGATTGCTTACTGGGCTTGCGTCTTGGGTGGTTATCTGCCCTGGCGTACGCAAAGGGGAGTGGAACTGCACCATGCTTTATTTGAAACGATTCCCGGATTTGTTTGGGGCAGCTGGTTAAGCTATTTCTGGGGTGCGGCCTTGGTGTTTGTTTTTGCCTGGGTGTTCGCGTGGTATATGGTTTGGATGCACAACACCAGCTTGGAGAGTTCCGAAAACAGGTGAATCCTGTTCGGATAATTTCTTGATAACAAACCCCCGCCTTTGGCGGGGGTTTGTTATAATTGGTTTGATGAAACCTTTGAATAAACAAAAAATAATCAATTTAGTTTTACAAGAGCTTGACAAAAAGAAGCTTGAGCTGAACAAAAGCGTTGAAGATTTAAGAAAATCAGCCAGCGAGTCTTCCAAAAGCATGGAGTCCTGGTCTGATTCTTCAAGGACGCAGTTTAACATGATGGCTGGCGCGCTTAACCGGGAAGTCGCGACCCTTGATTCAGCCGCGAGTTTTTTGAAAAACCTTGGCGGAAAGTCGGGGCTGACGGCCGCCCCTGGGTCTTTGGTTGTTGTTAAAGAAAGCGGCAAAGAGAAAAGTTTTTTCCTGGTTCCCGAGGGCAGCGGCGGATTTACAGTTAAAGTTGACGGCATTGAAGTTTTAGTCGTTGCCCTCACCTCACCAATAGGAGATATTCTGTCTGACAAAAGAATCGGCGAAACCGTGGCTTTTAACGAACTGAGTTTTGAGATTGTTTCTTTTGAATAAAGTTTCAAGGATTTACAAAACAGAGTTAAGGGTATATATTCCCGTAATGGCGACATAAGGAGGCCGTATGTTCCAGGCTTTAGCAAGATTCAAGGCTTCCTTTCCGGTCCCAACCCGGATTCGGAAATATTCTTCAGTCGCCGAAGATGGCTTTCGCCCGATGACGCCTCGTGGTCTTTGGGTGATTCACATCTCCAGGCCTTTGTCCTGTGAGCTAAAATTGCTTCGTTGGGAGACGCTCGTTGTCTTGAAGTGCTCGCAGGACATAAGTTAATACAGCCGCAGGCAACTGCGGCTTTTTTGTTTGTAGTGATAAGATAAAAGCATGGCAGAGTCTTTGTTAGACAAATCGCTTGAGTCCTTGAAAGGCATCGGGCCCTATTACCAGAAAAAGCTGGTTAAACTGCGGTTGAAAACCGTCCGCGATTTGCTGCGTCATTTTCCGTCGCGCTACGAAGATTTTTCGCACTTGAAAAAAATCAGTGAAGTCAGTTCTGGCGAAGTTTGTTCGGTTTTCGGGAAAATCGAAAAATTAAAGACCAGAAAATCTTTTAAAAAACGTTTGTTTATCACGGAAGCGGTTTTGCAGGATGAAACCGGGAGCATCGGCATTGTCTGGTTCGGCCAGCCGTTTTTAATGAGAAGCTTGAAAAAAGGAATTTTGGTGATTGTTTCCGGAAAACTCGCGGAAAGGGACAAAAAGATATTTTTCCAGTCGCCGGTTTTTGAAGTCATTTCCCGAAACGCGTCAGAGATTGAAGAAACCGAGATTCATTTTGAAAAATTGAAACATACGGCGGGTTTGATTCCGGTCTATCCGGAGACCAAAGGTCTGACTTCGCGCGGCTTGAGGTTTTTGCTCAAGCCGGCGATTGACGTCGGCAAAAACCTGCCGGATTTTCTGCCGCGTTCCGTGATTGAACAAGCAGGACTGATTGATTTTAAAACCGCGATTCAGGAAGTTCATTTTCCGAGTTCTTTAGAAATGGCTTCAATCGCCAGACAGCGTTTTGCGTTTGAAGAGATTTTTCTGACTCAGTTTCTGCTTTTGGAAGCCAGAAGCAAGAACGCTTCTTTCAAAGCTCCGGAAATTGCCATGGATATTGAGTTTGTCAAAAGCATTTTGGCGGAGCTGGGCTTTGAGCTGACCCAGACGCAAAAACAGGCTTTGTGGGAGATTATCAAAGACCTGAACAAGAATTATCCGATGAACCGGCTTTTGAACGGCGACGTTGGTTCGGGCAAAACGATTGTGGTTTTGATTGCTTTGGCTTTAGTCGCCAAATCCGGTTGGCAGGGTGTGTTGATGGCGCCGACCGAGATTTTGTCGCGTCAGCATTTTCAGACGGCAAGCAGGGTTTTGAAAAATATAAACATTGAGATTGCTCTGCTGGTGGCCAAGCAGGCGAAGATTTTTTCGGAAGACATGGAAGGCGAGTTAGCCAAGCCGAGCCTGAAAAAAATCATTGCTTCAGGTAAGCCGATTATTGTTATCGGCACTCAAGCCGTGCTCCAAAAAGACATTGATTTTCCAAAACTTGGCCTGGTGGTGGTTGACGAACAGCACCGTTTTGGCGTCAAACAAAGGCAGCAATTGCTTGTGAATAATGAATCAGGAATAAAGAATAATGAGAAAGACAAACCCGTAACTCACAACTCACAACTCTTAATTCCTCATTTCCTAAGTATGTCAGCGACGCCGATTCCAAGGACTCTGGCTTTGGGCTTGTGGGGGGATTTGGATATTTCCATAATTTCTGAGATGCCGAAAAACCGGAAAAGAATTGAAACAAAATTGATGGCGCCGGATAAAAGGCAAGAGCTTTATCGGTTTATCCGCGAACGGGTCAGTCAAGGCGAACAGGTTTTTGTTATCTGTCCGAGAATTGAAAAACCGGAGCTTGAACTGGATTACCAGAGATTTTTGAATTTAGACGCCAAAGCTGTCAAAGAAGAGTATGAAAAACTGAAAAATGAAATTTTTCCGGATTTAAGCCTTGGGCTTTTGCATGGAAAAATGAAGCCGAGCGAAAAAGAAAAAGTGATGTTTGAATTTTCCGAAAACAAACTCAACATCCTGGTCTCCACCTCAGTGATTGAGGTTGGCATTGACGTGCCGAACGCGACGGTCATGGTCATTGAAGGCGCGGAACATTTCGGTTTGGCGCAGCTGCACCAGTTCCGGGGCCGGGTCGGCCGAGGCGAAAAACAATCTTATTGCTTTTTGCTGACTGAATCAGAGTCCCAAACCAGCCAAAAAAGACTGGAAGCGTTCAGTGAATTTTTTGACGGTTTCAGTCTGGCTGAAGAAGATCTGAAGCTTCGCGGTCCGGGCCAGTTTTTCGGCGTTCAGCAGTCGGGCATTCCGGACATGGCGACAAACGCGTTGAAAGATTTGAAGCTGGTGATTTTGGCAAGAAAACTGGCCGAAGCGTGTCTGCCAAAGCTTGACCAGTTGTCGCTGTTAAAAAACGAACTCGAAAGTTTCCGGCAAAGAGTTCACCTTGAATAATTTTCAATTGCCAATTTACAATTTTCAATGAAGATTTAAGCTCGCTTGTATTTTGGGGAAAAAGTTTTTATACTGGTTTCACGCCGGAGTAGCTCAGTGGTAGAGCGTTGGTCTGAAGAACCAAGCGTCGGTGGTCCGATTCCGCCCTCCGGCACTTCGACAAGCTCAGTGCGAGCACAAAAATGAAAACTAAAAATTTTAAGACTAATCCTTTCGTTAAGGAGTATGTCTTGTCGCTGGAAAAGCCTAAAAAGAGGATTCAGCCGCAGGTCATCATTGTTCCTTATGGTCCGTCATGCGTCGGCAAGACCACGGTCATGAAAGTTTTTGCCAAAAAACTGCCATTGGTCAGGATCGCCAATGACGAGCTGAGAATTCTATTGAGGAGGCGCGGCTTCGATGTCGATTTTATTGAAGCCTTGCTGGAAAGGCGTCATTTGCTGGAAAAAGTCGCAGTTTATCTTTTGAAACAAAAACTCAGCCTGGTTATTGATGCGAACTTCGCTTCAAGCTCTGAACACTTGGCGTGGGCGAAAAAACTGATTAAGAAGTTTAACCTCAGGTTGTTTTTGATTCGTGTGGTCGCGCCGAAAAAATTCGTCATCACCAAATTGAATAACAAAAAATGGTTGTCTCTGAAAAGAGGCGGCTTGTTGGCGACGAGGCAAGAAGCGGTTGAGCATTTTTTGAGATCTTCAAAGCAATACAACTATGAACGATTAATGCCACAAACTTTTTTAGTGGTAGATTCTTCAAAGCCGATTGCCAAACAAGTTAAAAAACTCGTTGAGAAAATAAGAAAAGAATTTACTTTTTATTGAGTTTTTTCAGAAAAGTTTTGCGATGGACCGGCGATAAGCCGTGTTTTTTTATTTTTTTGAAATGAAGCTTGGTGCCGTAGCCTTTGTGAATCTCAAATCCGTACTGCGGATATTTTTTCGCCAGACGAATCATGATTTTGTCGCGCGCCACCTTGGCGACGATTGAAGCGCAAGCCAAAGAAAATATTTTGGCGTCGCCCTTGACAAACGTAAACTGTTTTTGCAAAAGGTTCGGAATTTTGTCATTGCCGTCGACGAAAACCGAAAAACTTTTTTGTTTCAATTCCAGTTTTTTAATCGCTTTTTTCATCGCCAAAAAGTTCGCTTGGCGGATGTTTATTTTATCAATGGTTCTGTGATTGCTTGAACCGACTGCCCAGTCGAAGTTTTTTTGCTGTTTCAGCCAGGCAAACAAAACCTCTCTTTGGTTTGGCGAGAGCTGTTTTGAGTCTTTGATCTTTATCGGCGGCTTGAGCGGTTTTGAATTGACCTTTTTGATGAAAAATGCTCCGGCGACAACCGGACCGGCCAAAGATCCGCGGCCGGCCTCATCAACAGCAATGATGAGCTTTTTTTGATATTGCCAAACTTTTCTTTCTTGTTTAAAATCAGGACTGATAATCATCTTCTTACCATGGAATTCACACACCTTCATCTTCACTCACACTACTCGCTTCTCGATGGCATGTCAAAAATTGATGACATCATAAAAAGAGTGAAGAGTCTGGGAATGACCTCGGTTGCTTTGACCGACCACGGGGTGATGTACGGCGCGGTTGAGTTTTATAAAAAATCTCTGGAGGCCGGCTTGAAACCGATTGTCGGCTGTGAAATGTATCTGGCGTCGCGAACGATGCATGACAAAGAGCCCCAGCTTGACCGGGGATATTTTCACTTTTTGGCGTTCGCCAAAAATCTGACCGGCTACAAAAATCTGATGAAGCTGGTCTCGAAGGCCCACCTTGAAGGTTTTTATTACAAACCGAGAATTGATAAAAATATTTTGCGCCAGTACTCGGAAGGTTTGATCGTTACTTCCGGCTGTTTGTCCGGCGAGATTCCGCGGGCGATTCTGCGCGGCCGGAAACATGATGTCCCGAGGCTGATGGAAGAGTATCTTTCAATCTTCGGTAAAGAAAATTTTTATCTGGAGCTTCAGCATCATCCGGAAATTCC
This sequence comes from Parcubacteria group bacterium GW2011_GWB1_45_10, assembly GCA_001001185.1. Lineage (GTDB taxonomy): Bacteria > Patescibacteriota > Minisyncoccia > UBA6257 > Brennerbacteraceae > UBA10122. The sequence continues at coordinate 11,128 of LCKC01000004.1, forward strand.
GGAACAGGAAACCGTCAATCAAGAAATCAGAAAATTGGCGAAAGAGTACGGTTTGCCGATGATTATCACCGCGGACTCGCACTATCCGTACCCCGAAGACCGCGAAGCCCACGATGTTTTTCTTTCAATCCAAACCAACTCCGAGATTGACGACAAAGAGAGAATGTCAATGAAGATGGCGGATTTTTCCATTAAAGATCCGGAAGTTATCTGGGAGTATGTCAAAAATGACGCTGATATGGTTTGCGCGTTTGAAAATACAAACAAACTTGCGCAGCAGTGCGATTTAAAGATAGAGATCGGCAAACCTTTTTTGCCGATCTTTCCTTTGCCCGAAGGCGAAACTTCGGAAAGTTTTTTGAGAAAACTTGTTTATGAGGGTCTGGCAAAAAGGTATCCGGAAATCAGCCAGGAAATCAAAGACCGGACCGAATACGAACTCGAAGTGATTATCGGCAAAGGATACGCTGATTATTTTTTGATTGTCCAGGATTTTGTCAACTGGTCAAGATCGCAGGGAATCGTTGTTGGTCCGGGCCGGGGCTCGGCCGCCGGCTGCGTCGTGTCTTACGCCGTCGGCATCACGGACATTGACCCGATTAAATACAATCTGATTTTTGAGCGGTTTTTGAACTCTGAACGGAACGACCTGCCGGATATTGACCTTGATTTCCAGGATAACCGCCGGGACGAGGTGATTAAGTACATTGAACAAAAATACGGCGAAAATAAAGTCGCCCAGATTTTGACTTTCGGCGTCATGAAAGCCAGGTTGGCGGTCAGGGACGTTGCCCGCGCCTTGGGCAAGCCTTACAGTCTGGGAGACCAGATTTCCAAATTGATTCCGTTTAACTTCACGATTGACCAGGCGTTGGAATCGTCCAGAGAACTCAAAGAACTTTACGACTCAAACTCCGAGGCCAAAGACGTCATGGACCTGGCGAAAAGATTTGAAGGCGTGGTCAGACATGCTTCAACTCATGCCGCCGGCATTGTCATTGCTCAAAGCGAGCTGACTGAGTTCACGCCCTTGCAGTTTGCCGCCCGGGGTGACAAAAACATCTGCACCCAGTATGAAATGCATTCAATTCAGGACGTTGGTTTGGTCAAAATCGACATTTTGGGCCTGGCAAACCTGACAACCGTCAAAAACGCCCTGAGAATCATCAAAAAAATCCACGGCCAGGAAATTGATTTCAACAGCGTTCCCGACGACGACAAAAAAACCTTTGCCATGCTCTCCAAAGGCCAGACAATTGGCTTGTTTCAGGTTGAGTCTTCCGGTATCCAGAGGTATTTGAGAGAGTTGAAGCCGACAAGCTTCGAGGACATTCTTTCCATGATTGCGCTTTATCGCCCCGGCCCGATGGACTCAATCCCGGATTTCATCGCCGCCAAGCACGGCAAAAAAGAAGTCAGGTATCTCCATCCGGATTTGAAGCCGATTTTGGAAAAAACTTACGGCGTGATTGTCACCCAAGACCAGGTGCTGGAAATCACGCGGAAGTTCGCCGGATTTTCTTATGCGCAGGCCGACATTTTGAGAAAAGCCGTCGGCAAGAAAATCAAATCTTTGCTTGACGAGCAAAAAGACAAGTTTATTTCGGGGGCGATGAAAACGAGCAATGTTTCTTTGGAGTTGGCGACAAAAGTCTGGGAGTTTATTGAGCCGTTCGCCAGGTATGGCTTTAACCGCGCCCACTCGGCTTGCTACGCCCAGATTGTTTATCAAACCGCTTATCTGAAAGCCAACTATCCGAACATTTTCATGGCGGCGCTTTTAACGACTGATTTCGGCAACCTTGATCGCGTGGCCATGGAAGTCAACGAATGTTATCGCCTGGGCATTAAAATCACGCCGCCGAACATCAACAAGTCTTTCGTTGAGTTTGGCGTCGTGCCGGAAACCGGGGAAGTTGTGTTTTCTCTGGCCGCGATTAAGGGCGTTGGTGTCGGTGTCACCGAAGCGGTTCAAGACGAGCGGAAAAACAACGGTCCGTTTTTGTCTTTAACTAACTTTGTCGAACGGATGCCGAAAAACATCATCAACAAAAAAACCATGGAAAGCCTGATTAAGGCCGGCGCCTTTGATGAGTTTGCCGAAAGAGCCCAGCTTCTGGCGGGCCTGGATGAGATTTTAAGATTTGCTTCGGGCTTTTCAAAAAACAGCAATCAAAATCAAATGGGGCTGTTCGGTTTGGGCGCGGCAAAATCAGTCATCAGGCTGCCGCAAGTTGAGCCGGCTTCAAAAAAAGAAAGACTGGCTTGGGAGAAAGAATATCTTGGGCTGTATCTTTCGGACAATCCTCTGTCCGGCTACCAGAATATTTTTGCCAAACTGGCGACGCCTCTGGCCGGAGTGGTTTCAAACAACAAAAACTTTTCCGGAAGAAGAATGAAGATCGGCGGCGTGATTGCTTCGTGCCAGAGGATTTTGACGAAAACCGGCAAGCCAATGCTTTTTTCCAAAGTCGACGATTACTCAAACACCAGAATTGAGGTGGTTGTTTTCCCGAGCACGCTTGAAAAAAGTCCCCATGTTTGGCAGGAAGACAACGTTATTTTGATTGAAGGCAAGCTTGATTCCCAGCACGGCGAACTGAAGTTCATCTGCGAAAAAGCCGAGCTGGTGGAGAGCGTCTAGGGCGACGTGATTTTGAATATTTAAACAGAGTAATAGAGTTTGGAAAAACTCGTCTTTTAAGATATAATGTTAATTCTATGACCCCGCGATGAAAATTTTAAACACTTTTTTCAAAAACCTGTTTTCCGCGCTTTTGATTCTGATGCTTTTGTCATTGGTTTTTTCTTTTTTTACCGGGTCAAAAACCCAAAGCCCGGAAAAAATCTCTTTGTCGGAACTGGCCAGAAAAATCCAGCTGGAAGAAGTCGCCAAAATCAAAGTCAGCGACGACACTCTTTTAATCACGGACAAGCAGGGTAAAGAGTTTAACTCGGAAAAAGAAAAAGAAGCGTCTTTGACCGAAACCCTGGCGAATTACGGCATTCAGCCGAAAGAAATCGCCAAAGTCGAGATTGAGATGAGCTCAAACATTTTTGGCGGGCTTTTCTGGCTTTCAATCCTGGTTCAGGTGGTTCTGCCGTTTTTGCTGATTTTTGGAATCTTTTGGTACATGTCGCGTCAGGCGCAAAAAGGCATGAGTCAGAACTTCAGTTTTTCGCGCGCCAATATCAGGCTTTTCGCCAACCCGAAAGAAAAAATCAATTTTAAAGACGTTGCCGGATTGAAAGAAGCCAAAGAAGAGCTGAGAGAAGTGGTTGATTTTCTGAAAAATCCGCAAAAATTCCTTGACGTCGGCGCCCGGATTCCGCGCGGCGTGCTGTTGATGGGTTCTCCAGGCACGGGCAAAACTCTTTTGGCCAGGGCCGTGGCTGGTGAAGCCCAGGCGCCGTTTTTCCATATTTCCGGTTCGGAGTTTGTTGAGCTTTTTGTCGGCGTCGGCGCCAGCCGGGTGAGAGATTTGTTTAACACCGCGAAAAAAGCTTCGCCGTCAATCATTTTCATTGATGAGATTGACGCTGTCGGCCGGCAAAGAGGCTCTGGCCTTGGCGGCGGCCATGACGAAAGAGAACAGACTTTGAATCAGATTTTGGTTGAGATGGACGGTTTTGACCGGGAAACAAACATTATTGTCATTGCCGCGACTAACCGGCCGGACGTTTTAGACCCGGCTTTGCTGAGGCCGGGCAGATTTGACCGCCGGGTGATTCTTGATCTGCCGGATGTCAAAGAAAGGGAAGAGATTTTGCAGATTCACATGGCAAATAAAAAATCCGGGCAAAACATCAACATTAAAAGAATTGCCGAACGGACCCCGGGTTTTTCCGGAGCGGATCTGGCCAATCTGGTTAATGAAGCGGCTATCTGGGCGGCCAGGAAAAACCGGAAAGAGATTTTTCACGAAGACATGATGGAAGCCATGGAAAAAGTCATTCTTGGACCGGAACGGAAAAGCCATATTTTGACCCAGAAAGAAAAAGAAATCACGGCTTTTCATGAAGCTGGTCACGCTCTGCTTGCCGGTTTTTTGCCGAACACTGATTCGGTTCATAAAATCTCAATTGTTTCGCGCGGACGGGCCGCCGGCTACACTTTGAAGCTTCCGGTTGAAGACACGCATCTTTATTCACAAAAGCATTTATTGGATGAGCTGGCAGTGATGCTCGGCGGCTACGCCGCGGAAAAAATTGTTTTCAAAGATCTGACGACCGGCGCCAGCAATGATTTGAAAGAAGTTTCCGAACAAGCCAGGAAATTGGTGATGCATTACGGCATGTCGGAAAAAATCGGTCCGCAGTCTTTCGGCAGGTCGGACGAACTGGTGTTTTTGGGCCGGGATCTGGTGATGGAGAAAAATTATTCCGAAAAAGTCGCCGAAGAGATTGACGGCGAGGTCAAACGTTTGATTAACGACGCTTTCGTCAAAGCGAAAAAAATCATTTTGCGAAAAAGAAAGTTTTTGGACAAGCTCGCCAAACGCTTGATTGAAAAGGAAACAGTTGAAAAAGAAGAGTTTGAAGAGATGATGAGGAAAGAAAAAAAGAGAACCACTCGTCAGTAAACTGTGATAAAATAATCCCGATGCTAAGCCTTCGGGATTATTTTATTTTGGGCATGTAGCTCAACGGCAGAGCAATCGTCTTATACACGATTGGTTCCAGGTTCGAGTCCTGGCATGCCCACTGTCTGTTATGGTGAGGCCGGGGGTTGTTGGGATATCCATGAGGATATCCCAACTCCTCCAGACGCACATGGTTAAGCGGGTAGACATACGATTGGTTCTTGGTTGTTTAATTACCCGTGAGGGTAATTAAACTCTGGCATGCCCACTTTGATTAAGAACGAATTTTATGACTGATGCCTTTTTGATTAGATTATTTTTGTGAGATGATCCAAGAACTGCGCTTGAACAATCATTTGTATCCGGCATTGCTCAAAGAGATTAATGATCCGCCGGAAAAGATTTTTTTGCGCGGCGAGCTGAAAGCTGATGAGCCGTGTTTTGCGATTGTCGGCACCAGAAAGCCCTCGGCTTACGGCATTGAAGCCGCCAAATATTTCGCCCGCGGCTTGTGTGAAGCCGGATTCACGATTGTTTCCGGTTTGGCTTTGGGCATTGACGCGGTCGTCCATCAGGAGGTTTTGTCCTGTAAAAAAAGGACGATTGCGGTTTTGGGTTCTGGTATTGATTCGATTACGCCGATGACCAACCGGAAAATCGGCGAAGAAATCCTGAAAACTGGCGCGATTATTTCCGAGTTTCCGGAAAACTACCCGGCGATGAAGCAGAACTTTCCCCAGCGGGACAGAATTATGAGCGGCTTGAGCTACGGCGTTTTGGTGATTGAGGCCCAGCTTCGGTCGGGCGCTTTGATTACCGCCCGGCTCGGGCTTGAACAGGGCCGTGAAGTTTTTGCCGTTCCCGGAGAGATTTTTTCTTTGAACTCCAAAGGCGCGAATCATTTGATTCAGGAAGGCGCCAAGCTCGCGGCCTCAATTGAAGACATTTTGGAGGAGTTTCAAAACATTCCCGAGATTCAAAAAATGATTTTAAAGCAAAACAATCTTTTTGATTTGGATGAAAAACATAAGCGCGTTTTGGAGTTTTTGTCCGAGCCCAGGACCATTGAAGAGCTTTGTGAGATGACCAAGATGTCTTCAAACGAACTTGGCTCCTTGTTGACAATTCTTGAATTAAAAAATATATTAAAGCGCAGGCAGGACGGAAGGTTTCAGAGAAACAATTCCTAATTACCAATATCTGTCTCTTTGGGGCATCTCCCGAAGGGAGATAATTTCTAAACAAAAATCCAATTTAAGTGACGAAAAAATCAGAGAAAACTTTAATCATTGTTGAGTCGCCAACAAAAGCCCGGACCATCTCGGGTTTTCTTGGTTCCGGATTTGAGATTCAGTCTTCTTTCGGTCATGTCCGGGATTTGCCGAAATCAAAGCTTGGGATTGAGATTGAAAACAATTTTGAACCGGTTTACGTGGTTTCTCCGAAAGCCAAAGAAAATCTCGCCAAACTTCAAAAACTTTCGCAAAACTCAAAAGCCGTGATTCTGGCGACTGATGAAGACCGGGAAGGCGAAGCGATTGCGTTTCATTTGGCTCAGGCTTTGAATCTGAAAGACAACTACCAGCGGATTGCGTTCCATGAAATCACCAAGCCGGCGATAGAAGAGGCTTTGAAAACTCCAAGGAAAATAAACATGGATTTGGTCAACGCCCAGCAGGCCCGCCGGATTTTAGACCGCTTGGTCGGGTATGAGCTTTCGCCGTTTCTTTGGAAAAAAATCAAATACGGCTTGTCTGCCGGCCGGGTCCAGTCAGCGGCTTTACGGCTTTTGGTTGAGCGTGAAAAAGAGATTCAGGCCTTTAACCCGGAAAAATATTTCACGATTAAAGCCGAGTTTTCGCGTTTGAAAAGCAAGCCTGAAAGTTTTAAAGCCGAGCTTTTTAAAATCAATCAAGAAACAATTAAAGAGCCGGGGATTGAGTCTGAAGAAAAATCTCAAGCGATTTTAAAAGATCTTTTTTCGTCAACCTCTTCCGTCTTTGAAATAAACAAAAAAGAGCTGAAAAAATCTCCCCAAGCGCCGTATACCACCAGCACCCTGCAGCAAGACTCTTTTGCCCGGCTGCGCTATTCAGCCAAACAAACGATGATGCTTGCCCAGCGGCTTTATGAAAAAGGCTTTATCACTTACATGAGGACTGATTCAGTCAATCTCTCAAAAGACTCGGTTCTTCAGGCAAGGAGCTTTGTTCAGCAAAGTTTCGGCAAAGACTATCTTCCGGAAACTCCGAATTTTTACAAAACCAAAAGCAAAATGGCGCAGGAAGCCCACGAAGCCGTCAGGCCGACAAACGCCTTTTTGAATCCGGAAGAGTTTAAACTGAAAAACGACGAAGCAAAAGAAGCAAAACTTTACGAGCTTGTCTGGAGGAGGTTTATTGCTTGTCAGATGGCAAAAGCCGTGATTGTCCAGGAAGCCGCGGTGGTTGAGTCAAAATCCGGGAAAAACAATTATTATTTCAAAGCCAACGGCCAAAAAATCGTTTTTGACGGGTTCTTGAAAGTTTCCAATAACTCCGCCAAAGAATTGATTTTGCCAAGGCTTGAACCCGGCGAAGCTCTGGAAATCAGAGAGCCGGAATCGGAAGAACACTTCACCCAGCCGCCAGCAAGGTTTAACGACGCGTCTTTAGTGAAAACTTTGGAACTGCTCGGCATTGGCCGGCCGTCAACTTACGCTTCAATCATCAGCACTTTGGTTTTGCGCGATTATGTTTCCCGGACCGAATCAAAGTCTTTACAGGCAACCAGCCTTGGATTTTTGGTGACCGAGCTCTTGGTCAGCCATTTTAATGACATTGTTGATTATCAGTTCACCGCCAAGATTGAAGATGAGTTTGATGAGATTGCCGAAAAAGGCACAAACTGGCAAAAAATGATAAAGAACTTTTACGAGCCGTTTCATGAAAATCTGGTGAAAAAAGAAACTGAAGTCACTCGCGCCCAGGCGACAGAACGGCCGTCAGAAGAAATCTGCGACAAATGCGGCAGCCCGATGGTGGTGAAATACGGTCGGTTCGGCGAGTTTTTGGGTTGTTCAAAATACCCTGAATGTTCAAACATCAAAAAACTGCCGAAGCAAAACCATGACCTTGGAATTTTATGCCCCGAGTGCGGCGCGAAAGAAGGCGGCAAAGTCGTTCTGCGTCGGACCAAAGCCAAGAAAAGGGTTTTTTACGGCTGTTCCCGCTGGCCGGCGTGTAATTTTATGAGTTGGAAAAAACCAGCTGACGACGAGTAATGTTTGGCGAGTAAGCTTTAAAAACTCTTAAATAACGAACGGCTGACCGTTTTCCTCTTTTTCTTTCAGAGACGGTTCTTCGGCCGGTTTTTGATTTTCGTCGAAATTGAAGTCAAAATCGTTTTCAACGCAGATTTTTTTGATGATATTTTCCAGCTCTTCCTGGGAGTTGAAGTTAATGGCAATAATTCCTTTGGCGCCTTTTTTCCGGAGCATCACCTTGGCGTTTAATGTTTCTTCAAGCTTGTTTTCCATTTCTTTCAACTCAAGCTCGCTCGTCAGGCCAAACTCATTTTTCGGCGCGTTGAAGCTGGTTTCTTTCATCAACTCTTTTCCGGCAATCTCCGCCTGCCTGACCGTCAGGCCGTAAGAAAGAATCCGTCCCAAAAGCATTCTTTGTTTGTCAGAACCCGGCAGAGACAAAATAATTCTGGCGTGGCCTTCACTGATTTTCTTTTCTTCCAGCGCTTTTTGGATTTCCGAAGGCAGCTGTAAAAGTCTCAGGGTGTTGGCGACGGCTTCACGCGAGTTGCCGACGCGGAAAGCGACCTCTCTTTGAGTCAGGCCGAACTGATCCATTAAGCCGGCAAAGCCTTTGGCTTTTTCAATCGGATTCAGGTCTTCTCTTTGAATGTTTTCAATTAAAGCAATCTCAAGTCTTTCCTGGTCCTGAATGTTTTCTTTGATGATTGCCGGCACGGTTGAAAGCCCGACGAGTTTGGCGGCCATTAACCGGCGTTCGCCGGCCAGAAGCTGGTACTCGACGTTTCGGCCGGATTCGGTTTCCGATTCTTTGCGCGTGACGATTAACGGTTCAAGAACGCCGAACTCACGGATGGTGTCCGCCAGTTCTTTTAAAGATTCTTGGTCGAACTCGCGCCGCGGCTGAAAAGGATTCGGCTTGATTTTTTCGGTTTCCAGATAAAAAATTGAGCTTGATTGCATAAACAGATTATATCACGCCAATCAGGGACCCAAATTGTTGAGTTTTTTCCAAGAAGAAGCTAAAATGAAATCACATTTTGCCTAGGTGGCGGAATTGGTTTACGCGCACGACTCAAAATCGTGTGCCGCAAGGCATGTGGGTTCGAGTCCCACCCTAGGCACTTATTTTTAATGGACAAAAGAAATCGTCCCAAAACAATCAGTCTCGATCCGGCGCTTCGCGCCTATGTTGTGGGAGTTGCTCTCGGCGACGGCAATCTTTCCAATCCCAACGGTCGAGCTGTCAGGTTGCGGATAACCTGTGATACGGCTTACCTAAGATTAATAGAATCTATTTGCGCGGCGTTGAGAAAACTGCTTCCGGAAAATAAGATTTCTGTCCATAATCAGAAAGGTAACTGTGTTTACGTAAGCTGTTATTCAAATCACTGGGAAAAATTATTGGGATGGAGGGCGTCCGGTGGCAGTAAGGCGAAACAAAAAATTCGCGTGCCGCACTGGGTCATGAATCGTAGAAACACCATGATTTCTTGTTTAAAGGGTTTAGTGGAAACAGACGGCCCTGTGTATTTTGACAGGGGTTATCAGATGGTGAATTTTACGAGCAATGTTAAATATTTAATCAATGACGTTTACTCTTTGTTTTCGGAATTAGGTTATCAACCCAATTTGTATTCAAGAAGGATTAGAACTGGCACAAAGTATACAATCCGATTGTCAAAAAACGTTCCTGATTTTTTGGCGGAATTTAAGCCATTAAAACAGTGATTGGGGATTTTCTAATTCTCTGTTAAAATACGGGTATATCCATGTTGTCACAAATAGATTTTAAAAAAGATCTCAAAAAACAGCTTTTTATCGGCGGCTCAATCAGCCTGCTTCTGGTCGGGATTTTGATTTTTCTGTTTTTCCAATTGAACAGCCTGGCCAAAGAGATTGCTTCTCTGGAAGAAGAGATTTCCCGCAACCAGCAGATGTTCGCTAATTTTTCGATTTTGAAGATTCAAAAAAAGCAGGTTCTTCCGATTCAGGAAAAGATTTTTAAAATGCTGCCGTCAAAAGATGAAGTTCTGGCGATTGTCGGCTCAATCGGCGATTGGGCCAGGGAGTTCGGTCTGAAGCAGTCATTCGCGTTCGGTTCGGAGCACGAAGACAAAGAAACCGGCCTGAACAGCATTGGCTTCAACCTGACTTTGAACGGTAGCCTTGATTCTTTTTCCGGTTTTTTGAGAAAACTGGAAAGCGCGCCGCAGTTCATTCAGATCAGCTCCGTGGAAATCATCAGAGCGGAATCCGGTTATCAAATTAACTCCAGCGGCAAAATTTACAAAAAGTAGTTCGGCTGGCCTCACCATAAATAATTCAGTAAAACTCACATAAACAATATGCAAAAAACCGGCGGCTTCAAATTGGCAGTTGAAAAAACAAGGAATTATTATTTTGAGATTTCAGCCGTGGTCATCAGCCTGCTTTTGCTGAGCCTGGTGGTTTATTCAATATTTTTCATTACCGGAATAATCGCCAAAGTGTTTTCCAACAAAGAAAATATTTATTCTCCGGACACGGCTTACAATCTGGAGAAAGCCGCAAGTTTAAGAAAAGTCAAAGACGCTTCAATTTTTGCCTCTCCGGTTCCGACGCCCTCACCCTCGCCGGTTTTTCAAACCTCTCCGAGCCCGAAAGTTTCGCCAAAGCCCTGATTGATTTTTGAGGTTGTTTGAAATAGAATGGGTCTTATTGGGCGACTAGTTCAGCGGTAGAACGCTTCTCTGATAAAGAAGAGGTGGAAGGTCCGACTCCTTCGTCGCCCACAAAAGGTTTGTCAAGAAAAACACGCCCAAAACGGCGTGTTTTTCTTTTTCAGTACCCCCAGCAAGAATCGAACTCGCATCTACTCCTTAGAAGGGAGTCGTTCTGTCCATTGAACTATGGGGGCGAAATGCCTGCGAAAAATAAACTGCTTTATTTTTCGCATGCCTTTCGCGCGTTTTGTTTGTCTCGTTTGGCGAGACAAACAAAACGCGGGTGAATCTTTGCCCGGCTTCTATTGTTTCGCTTTACAGAACCAGAAACGATGGGCCTATTTTAATAGTAAGACCAGTCGGGCTGCCGAGATTTGAACTCGGACTAAATCTTCCCAAAAGACTCGTGCTGCCATTACACTACAGCCCGTTTTTCAGCCGCAACAGCGAATAAAAGTCCGCAATGGACTCATCTTAACATCTTTCTTTAAAAGTTAAACCTATTCAATCACCGTGCCGACAAACTTTTCTTTGTTCAAAAACTTTTTGAGATTGTCGAAATTACGGCCGTTTAAAATCGTGACGCGAAGCTTGAGTTTTTCCGCCAACTTTGAAGCAATCGGGTCAAACGGTGCGTTCATGCCCGGTCGCCACTGGTTGCCGACGATTTTTCTGAAGTTTTTCCAGGAAATCCTGTCGATTGGTTTGGCGCGGCGATTTTTTTTCGGGTCTTTGGTGTAAGCGCGGTCAATCACTGAAAGATTAATCACGTTTTTGGCGCCGTAGTCCTGGGCCAGCAAAACTGCGCAGTAATCCGTTGACCAGCCTGGTTTCCAGCCGCTGGCGACAACAATCGGCTCTTTTACTTTTCTGATAATCTCGTAGTGTTTGATGATAAAAGGGTGGGCTTTGTCCCGAAAAATTGTTCTGATTAAATGAGCGTTGAGCCTGGTGGCGTGGATGCCAAGCCAGTCAAGGTCGTCTTTTGTCAGTTCGTGTTTGAGGATTTTTCTGCCGGCGTCGCGGTAGTGGCGGGCAAGTGTGCCGCCGCCGACAACAATAAAAAACTGCCGGTTTTTGTCCGACAGCTGTTTTCTGATAAAAAGATTGAATTGTCTCAAAAACAAAACATCAATCTCGCCGTTCGGCACAATCAGCGAACCGCCGAGGGAGATGATTGTTTTTTCAGTATTCATATGGCGTTGCTCTATTTTTCCATATTTTTTCCGGAAGTCAAACCTGATTTTTGTCCGGCGCGATTTGAGCTATAATAAAGCAGTTGATATTCTTCAAATTTTTGCGGAAAATGGTCAAAAAAAGCAGAAAAATCGTTGCCGTCATGGGCGGCGGCACTGGCACCTATACGGTGCTGTCTTCGCTGAAACAGTACTCAAACTTTGATTTGAAAGCGATTGTCGCCATGACTGACGACGGCGGTTCAACCGGAGTTTTGCGCGACGAGCTTGGCGTTCTGCCGCCGGGAGACATCAGGCAATGCCTGGTGGCGCTTTCAGAGTCGCCCCGCCTGATTCGGGAACTGATGAACTATCGTTTTGAAAACGGCGTCTTGAAAGGCCACAGCTTCGGCAACTTGTTTTTGTCGGCGCTGGAAAAAGTTTCCGGGTCTTTTGATCGGGCGCTTGAACAGGTTTCGGAAATCATCAAAATCAAGGGCGAAGTGGTTCCGGTGACTTTGCACGACGTCACGCTGGAAATGGTTTTGAACAACGGTTCGGTTTTGAAAGGCGAAAAAACCATCACGCCTTCGGAAGTGATTAAAGCCATTGGCATCAAAAAATACACTGTCAGGCCGGAAGCGAGAATCAACTTTAAAGCCCAAAAAGCGATTATTGAAGCTGATTACGTGGTCATTGGGCCGGGCAATCTTTACACCAGCATTATTCCGCTGTTTTTGATTAAAGGCGTCAAAGAAGCCCTGGCTTATTCAAAAGCCAGGAAAATTCTGATTGTCAATCTGGTGACGCGGTTCGGGCAGAACGACAGCTCGTCAATCTTTGATTTTGTGGACGAGGTGGAAAAATATCTCGGCAAAAATGTCATCAACAGCGTGGTTTTTAACCGCGAAGACCCGCCACGGTATTTGAAGCACCGCTACTGGTTTTATCAGAAAGCCAGGCCGATTATTTACAAACAGAAAGAAAAGTTTGTTTTTGACGGCAAAAAGTTTTTCGGCGGCAATTTCATTGATTTAAAAATTTCCAAACAGTCCAAAAACGACTCTTTGATAAAACGCAACCTTATCCGGCACCATCCGGAAAAGCTGGCAAAGTTTTTAATCAAATTGATGAGGTAGCCGGTTGTAAAAACAAGCCTTGGGGTTTATATTTGATAAATGCCGACCATTCTGCCAAAACACGTAGCAATCATGCTTGACGGCAACCGCCGCTGGGCAAAGAAAAGAAAACTGCCTTCATTCCGCGGGCATTACCAGGGAGCCAAAACCCTTGAGTCTTTGATTGAAAACGCGGAAAAACTTGAGATTCCCTTTTTGACTTTTTGGGGCGGTTCAGCCGGCAACCTTTCAAAAAGGCCGGCCAGAGAAGTCAAAGCGCTGTTTGACGTTTACGGTACGTATTTCAAAAAGCTTTTGCGGCGCAAAGAAATTTTTGAAGAAAAAATTCGGGTGAGAATCATCGGCAGATGGGAGAACATGGTGCCTCAAAACGTCAAAAAGATTTTCCGCGAAGCGATTGAAAAAACGAAAAACCACAAAAAATATAACCTGACGTTTTTAATCGCTTACGACGGTAAAGAAGAGATGCTAAGCGCTATCACTAAAATCTCCGCCAGAGGCGGATCTGCCGTAGGCAGAAAAAATCAGAAATCAAAAGCCAAAATTACCGAAGCCGAGCTTAAGCAAAATCTCTGGACCGGGGAGCTGCCGCCGGTTGATTTAATGGTTAGGACTGGCGTAGAAAACGATCCGCACTGGTCAGCCGGATTTATGATGTGGCATTGCGCTGATACGCAGTTTTATTTCAGCAAAACTTTGTGGCCGGATTTCACGGTGAAAGAGTTTAAAAAAGCCTTGAAAAACTACGCCAAAACCCAGAGGCGGTTCGGAGGATAAGCTTTCCCCCTGATTATCCCGACGTTCTTTCGGAGAGCCGACAGCTACGTCGGCTTCGGGACTCCGACCGCAAGCGTCGGAGCTGATGACTGTTTTAGGGCCTATAGTTAAGTGGTATAACAGCACATTCGCATTGTGCAGTCGGCGGTCCGACTCCGCCTAGGTCCACTTCAATTTATTTAAAACGTGCCATATTTATGACTATTAAAGAACTTCAGAACAAAATCGCGGCATTTTCAAAAGAGCATCATCTTGATTCTGCTCCGGAATATAAAATTCTTGATGCGGTTTCCGAACTGGGGGAAGTCGCAAAAGAAATGCTTAAAATGACGGATTACGGCAAAAGCGGGATGAAATTCAGGGAAGAAATAAAATCAGAGCTTGGCGATTTGCTTTATTCCGTCACCACCATTGCCAACTCGCTGGATATTGATTTGGAAGAAGCGGTTAACAGTGTTTTGGTCAAATACGAGAAGCGGCTGAAAAAAGGCGGCGCTGGTTCGGAAAACGATTAACCCGGTTGGTTGGTTCAATAAGTCATGCGCATTCTTTACATCACTGGTTCGTATTTGCCGTATCTGAGCGGTGTGACCATTTCTATCAGGGATTTTAAGCAAGAGCTGGAAAAGCTCGGGCATGAAGTTGTTTTGCTGGCGCCGTTCGCTCCCGGCTACAAAGACATTGAACCCGGCGTTGTCCGCTACCCATCTTTGCCTTTGCCGTTTTTCCCCGATCTTTCAATTCCTTTGCCGTTTTTGTCGTCCTGGATTTTGCGGCGGCTGTTTAAAGAAAAGTTTGACCTGGTTCACGTTCACCATCCGTTTTACATCGGTTCCTTTGCCGCGTTTGTCGCTTCCTTGAAAAAAATTCCTTTGGTTTACAGCTTTCACACCCGCTACGACTCGGAGTTCTTGGGATTTTTCCGCTGGCGGTTCGTCAAAAAATTCATTGTCAACTGGGTGAACCGGTTTTGCCGCCGCGCCGAACTGATTATTGCCAACTCCAAGTTCACGGAAAAATACTTGAGGGAAAAAGACAAAAGTTTGAGCCTGGTGGTGATTCCGAACGGCATTAAAAAGCTGGCGCCGTCAAAACTTTCCAAAAAAGATTTTTTGAAAAATCACGACCTGCCGGAAAACGCGGTTGTTTGTTTGTCGGTCAGCCGGCTGTCTCGGGAGAAAAATCTTGAACTGGCGATTAAAGCGTTTTCCCTGCTTCCGGAAAATTATTTTTTGCTGATTATCGGCAGCGGTTTTCACGAAAAAAAACTCAAAGAGCTGGCAGAACACTTGAAACTGGCTTCAAGAATCAAGTTTCTGGGCAAGCAGTCGCACGAAGAGCTGAACCAGTCGTACCAGAACGCCGATGTTTTTGTTTATCCGTCTTATTCAGAAACCCAGGGTTTGGTGGTGTTTGAAGCCGGCAGTTTCGGCCTGCCGATTGTCACGGTTGATTCTGATTTATGCGGTGAGGTTTTTTGCCCCGAAATAAAAGATTTGGCAAGTTTTGATTTCACTGGTTTCGCCAAAGCCATAGAAAAAGCCAGCTTAATCAGCAAGGAAAACTCCAACGCCATCAAGCTTTGGGCGGAACGCTTCACCACGGAAAGTTTGGCGAAAAAACTTTTGCAGGAATACCGAAAAACCGTTGAGATTTACGATTTGAATCGGACTGGCTGGCAGTCTTGGAGCGTTGCCCAGGATTCTTGGCTGCGGTTTCCGAAAAACCGGTTTAACCCGCTTTCAAGGAACAATTACGAGCTGGCGATTAAAAACATTCCGCCGCAAAAAAAGAAAATCACCGGCTGGAACTCCTGGAACGCTTTTGGCTTTGATGTTTCCGAAGAAAAAATCATTAAGCAGGCTGATTGGATAAAACAAAACCAAGAACATCTGTCTTTGGAATACGTCGTCATTGACGACGGCTGGACCAGGTGGGGCGATTGGCTGGCGGAAGACCGGAAAAAATTCCCGCAGGGTTTGAAAAAGGTTGTTGAGGAAATAAAACAAAAAAACCTGAAGCCGGGCATTTGGCTGGCGCCGTTTTTGGTTGAGGAGAAATCAGAGCTTTTCCAGCGCCGTCAGCTTTGGCTGGCAAAATACAAAGACGGCCCGATTTCCGGGTTGCAGATGGTGCCGATTGTTGAGTCTTTGTCTTTGTTCATGCCGGAGATCGGCCGGTATTTGGCGGATATTAAAAAGATTGAGGTCTGGAACTATATCTTCAAATCGGTTGATTATTTGCTTTCTGACCTTGGCTTTGAGTTGATTAAGCTTGATTTTCTGTTCAGCCCTTATTTTTATCCCGGCATCAATTCCCGCGAAGCTTCAAAAGCCGTCAGAAAGCTTTTGACATACATTAAAGAAAAATATCCTAAAGTTTTTGTCATTGGCTGCGGCTGTCCTTTGGGCGACGGCATTGGTTTGGTTGACGCCATGAGAATCGGCCCCGATGTTCTGGCGGGTCCGTTTTTCAACAGATTTACTTTTCCGATTAACCGCTGGAAAGTCAAAAAAATCGCGGAAAACATCGCCAAAAGAAAATGGACAAAAAAATTCTGGCTGCTTGACCCGGACGCTTTCGTCTGCCGCCGCGGCGTTGGTTTGACGGAGCGCGAGATTCTGTCGTTGCAGAATTCAATTAAAGAAGCCGACGGCCTGGTTTTCCTTGGCGACGATCTGACCCAACTCAAGCAAAAAGAGATTGAAAAGTTCATCAAGCCGCTTTTCAGATGATTTTTTGTTATACTATCCAGTAGTTGGTTTTTGTTTTCAGGGAATGGGTCGGTTCTCTGATTAATTAATCTTACTAATCGTATGAGTTTAAATCTTAAAATCGGTTTGGCTCTGGGAGTTTTGGCCTTGATTTTGGGCGTGGGTTTTGGTTATCTGCAGCTGACAAAAAACAACGGTCAGTTGGTTTTAATCCCGACGCCGGCGCTAAGTGCGCAGCCTTCGCCAAGCGTCCCGGTCCAACCCCAACCTCAACAGCAACTCAGTTCCGTGGACCAGCTGGTTGATTCCCTGCTGTCTGACGCTGTTTTTGAAAGCAGTCTGTCCAGCCAGGAATCCGGCAGTCTTGACCAGAGTTTGACCACTGACTCTCAAGCGATTAGCAATCTTGGAAAAAGCTATGACCCAAGCGAACTTTAAAAGAATCATTGTTTCCGCGATAATCTTTGGCTTTTTGGGGTCAAATATTTCTTTGGCCGCGACCTCAACTCCGGGTTTTGCCGGACAGAACGTCTGCGACCGCTTGACTGGCTTTATCTCAAAAATGGAGACCAGGGTTGCTGAACGAGAACAGAAAATAACTTCGCGCAAGCAGGAGAAACAGGAAAAATGGTCTGACAAAGCTGTTCAATGGGATGAAAAAAGAGAAGAAAAAAGACAGCAAGCCGAGACCAGGCAATCTGAGTTTTTGACAAGGCTGGAAAATCAGGCCCAGACAGAAGCTCAAAAGCAGGCTGTGGTGAATTTCAGGACAGCGGTTCAGGCCGCGATTGAGGCAAGAAAAAAAGCGGTTGACGACGCCATCAAAGCGTTCCGCAGTGGCGTTGACCAAATGCTTCAGGCAAGGAAAACTTCGACTGATGCTTTGGTCACGGTTTTTAAAGCCGCCCAGAAATCCGCTTTTGACAAAGCTAAATCAAGTTGTGGCTCAGGCATTGAGCCGAAAACAATTTTGGAGACGCTGAAAACCGAGCTCAAAGCGGCGCAGGACAAGTTCCAGTCTGACCGCCAGGCAATTGAAAAAGCCGCGGAGCAAGTAAAAACTTTGAATCAGACGAAAAAGAACGCTTTTGAAAAAGCGCATCAAGATTTCAAAACCGCTTTGGAAAAAGCCAAAGCTGATCTGAAAGCTGCTTTTCCTCAGCCAACCCCGGGCATTAGCTCAGCTCCGGTAGCGACTCCGACTCCGTAGTCAATCGGCATTTTTAAACAAAGAACCCCTGACTTTCATCAGGAGTTCTTTGTGTTTAAAAAACCGCGTCTTCCGGTTTTGGCGGCCGTGAGCCGGTGAGTTTCGTGTCCGGCGAGCCCTTGCCTTTCATCTCAAAAGCGGCGTTTTTCTTCACCGAAAAAGGCTTGGTTTCAAAAGTGTCTTCCTGGCCCTCTTTGCGCAGTATTTTTGCCTGGGGTTTTTTCTTTTTCTTTTTTTTTCTGTTGCTCTTCCAGGTACTTTTCGGCGTTAAAATCAAAAGCCATAGTTTTTGTTTAATTCTGGTGCCCGGGAGAGGATTTGAACCTCCACGCCTTGCGGCACTACCACCTCAAGGTAGCGTGTATGCCAGTTTCACCACCCGGGCATTTCTGGCGTTTTAATTATAGATAAAATTAAGCTTGTTTTCAAACCCCCCGCTGGTAGCGGAGGGTTTGATGTTTGGTTTACTGCTCCTCAACAGCTTCAACTTCTTTCTTTTTTGGGGTTGTTTTCAGTTTTGCCCGGACCTGTTTTCTTGACCGTTCGCGCAGGTAATAAACTTTGGCGCGTCTGACTTTCGGCTTTTGCAAAACCTGAATCTTGTCAATAATCGGCGAATGCAAAGGCCAGGTCATTTCCACGCCGATATTGTCAACCGCGATTTTTCTGACCGTGAAAGTGCTGTTCAAAGTTTTTTGGCCGTGTTTGACTGAAATGACAATGCCTTCAAAAAAAGTCGTTCGCCACTTTTCGTTTTCTTTGATTTTGTACCAGACTTTGACCTTCATACCCGATTTAATCTCCGGCAGTTCGGTTTTCGCCAGGCTTTTGTGAATTTCCAGTATTTTTGAGTCCATGTTTAAAGTATTTGGAATATAGCATAATCACTCGCTGATTTCAACGAGCGAGCTTAAAAACCCTGTAAGCTCTTTTGGCGTTTCCGCTTCAAAAGCATAATCCGTGTCGCCGTACCTAAACTCCAAAGATTTGGCGTGCAGAAAAATTCTTGGCAAGTCGTTTCTGAAAGACTTGGTCGTTTTTCTGCCATAAAGGTAATCACCCAAAACCGGATGGCCAATCGCCGCCAAATGAACCCTGATTTGGTGGGTGCGGCCGGTTTTTGGCTCAAGCTCAAGCAAGGAAAAAAAGTTTCCGTTTTTGTCTTTAAAGGTTTTTAAAAGCCTCCATAAAGTCCGGGCTTCCGAGTTTTTCTGCCCGGGCCTGACCCTGGTGGTTCTTTTGGTTGAGGTTTTTGCTTTGGCAATCGCCAGGTTTATTTCGCCAAAGTTTTTGTTCATTTTTCCCAGAACCAAAGCCAGATAAGTTTTTTTAATCTCGCGGTTTTTAAAGATGTTTTTCAAAATCTCGAAAGCCTCCTGGGTTTTGGCGACAATCATGACGCCGGAAGTTTCTTTGTCCAAACGATGGACAATTCCCGGACGGATCTCGGGATCGTCTCCGACAGATAATATCCCCGGGTATCTTTGCTTTAACCAGTCAACCAATGTGGAAGATTCCGGATTTAAGATTTTAGATTCAGGATTTTCATTGGAAATTGTCTCCCTTCGGGAGATCTGGCGTAGCCAGAAAAATTGTCCGCCAAGGGCGGATCCGCCTTTGGCGGAAGAATTGGAAATTCCTGTTGACGGAGAGTGCGTCAACAGGTTCGCTGGTTTTGAAATAACCAAAAACTCAGGGTTTTCAAAAATAACTTTTATGCTGGCGTCCATTTTCAGGTTGTTGTATAATTAACTCCGGGCCAAAAACAAGAGTTTTTAGGCTTTATTTATTTTATCCGCCTTCGCTAGTAACTACAATTGCTTCGGCGGGACGAGTATGGAAACCGAGAAAAAAGAAAAATTCAGCATAAAAGGGTTTAGGGAGATGTTTGAAAACTCATTCCGACTGAGCCGGATAATCTGGGCCGAAAGAAAACCTCTTATTTTTTCTTTTCTGGCAGTTTCTTTTGTTTCTTCAATTTTTCCGATTTTAAGCTCGGCTGTCAGGGGTGGATTAATCAACGAACTTGTCCAAGCGGCTCAGCTTAAGGTATTTTCAAATCCACTGGTCATTTTTGTAATCCTTAATCTTTCTTTGATTTTTGTTCGTTCGCTTGTTGGTAGCCTTGATCAGTATCTAGACAAAGTTTTTTATATGTATCTTGAAGAAAAATCGCAGTTCATGATGCTCGAAAAGTTCGGCAGTCTTGATATTGATTCGTTTGAAAACCCCAAGCATCAAAACTTGATTCAAAAAGTAAAAGAAAGCGGCACCTGGAGAATCCAAAACTTTGCCGAAAAGCAGTTTTATCTTTTCAGGAGACTGATCGAGCTTATTTCAGCGATTATAGCGTTAAGTTTTGCTGAATGGTGGATTTTCATTATTGTTATCATTGGCGTTGTCCCGAACTTGATTGTTGAGTTGAGATACGGCAGAAGGGCTTGGACAATCCATGATTCAAAAGCGGAAACAAAAAGGAGGTACTGGCATTTAAGCAACAAGCTTTCAAACATTAATTCCGCGGTTGAACTGAAGATTTTTCAGAACACCGCCAAGTTTATTTCTTTGGTTAAAGACCTTTTTTCCGGGTTTCAAAAAGATCAGTTTACCATTGATAAAAAGCACCTAAAGGAAGAAACTCTGGCTTCCGCGTTTGGCCAGATTGCTTCGGGAATCATTTATGTCTATCTTGTTAGGAAAGTGATTTTTGAAGGTTTACAGATTGGCAGCTTCACTTTTTTTGTCGGCGCGGTCGGAACCTTGGAAGGTGCGCTTTCAGGGTTGTTCTGGATCCTGGGAAGGAATTATCAGGACAGTCTTTTCGTAACCGACGTTTTCAAGTTTTTGGATATCAAGCAGGTGGTTAGTAAGCCGGTTGAAGGAAAGGCTCTTGATCCAACGAAGACTCCCAAAATCGTTTTTGAAAACGTTTCTTTTTCTTATCCGGACTCAAAAGAACGGGTTTTGAAAAATATTAACCTGGAAATTAATCCCGGCGAAAAAGTCGCTTTGGTCGGCGTTAACGGCGCCGGCAAAACCACGCTCATTAAGCTTTTGTGCCGGTTTTACGACCCGGTCAAAGGCAGAATCCTGATTGACGGCCAGGATCTGAAAGAGATTGATTTGGAAAGTTATTATTCTTTGCTCGGCGCGCTGTTTCAGGAATATTCAAACTACAGGTTTTTGGTTAAAGAAGCGATCGGCATTGGCCGAACTTCGGAGGAGCTGAGTTCCAGCAAAGTCGGCCAGTCTGCCAGAAAAAGCGACTCCGATGACTTCATTGAGAGATGGAAAGACAAATACAGCCAGCAGCTCGGCAAAGAGTTTACCGGCGGCGTTGAGCCGTCAATCGGCCAGTGGCAAAAACTGGCTTTGGCCAGGGCGTTTTATCGCGACCCGAAGATTTATATTCTTGACGAACCGACTTCGTCAATCGACGCTCAGGCTGAAGCCAAGATTTTTGAGAAACTCGGCAAACTGCCGAAAGACAGAACCGTGGTTTTGATTTCTCATCGTTTTTCCACGGTCAGAAAAGCCAACCGGATTATTGTCATTGAAAACGGAAAAATTACGGAAAACGGCTCTCACGAACGGCTGCTGAAAAACAACAAAACTTACGCCAAACTCTTCAAGCTTCAGGCAAAGGGCTACCAGTAAGCCGGAGGCTTACAATTATCAATTTTTCTGGTTACGTCAGATCTCGCACAGCGAGACAATTTTCAATTAAACCAAAAAAGTTGAGATTTTGGTTTTGGATTGATATAATCCGGTTATTCGGACGATTAGCTCAGTTGGTTAGAGCGCGTCATTGACATTGACGAGGCCACAGGTTCGAGTCCTGTATCGTCCACCGCCACGATTTTAACGTTTGTTTTACGCTGAAAATTGAGATTTGGAAATTGGAAATTTGCCGCAAGGCGGCTCATGGTGGCTGTAGCTCAGTCTGGTTAGAGCGCCAGGTTGTGGCCCTGGAGGCCGGGGGTTCGAATCCCCTCAGTCACCCATTATAAAACGCAAACTGCTTTGCGTTTTTTGAGGGGATTCGAAAGACGGAGCTTGTCCCGAAGGGACGCGAGGCGGGGTCGCGAGTTGCGAAGCAAACTTGTGACCGAATCCCCTCAGTCACCCTTCGACAAGCTCAGGGTTTACTGAGTTTTGAAATATGAAATGGTTTGTTTACATACTTCTTTGTGATGAAAAAGCTTATTACGTAGGTCTAACTTCTGATATTGAACAGAGATTAAAATCACATCATGCAGGTTACAACTTGGGGACTAAAGAATTTTCTAAAGTTCAATTGTTATATACTGAACAATATCAGAAGCGAATAGATGCAGAAAAACGTGAGAAACAGATAAAAGGCTGGGGCAGGAAAAAGAAAGAAGCTCTGATAATGCACGATTTGGAAAGCTTGAAAAAACTCAGTAAATCTTGAGCTGGCGACGCGACGAGGGGAATAATAGTGAGCCTGTCGAACCTATCCCCTCAGTCACCCAAGTTGTAAAAGTAAACTAGTTGTGGTTTAATTGTGGCAGCTTGAAAGGAGGCGCGAATGGAACCGCTTACAATACATTTCTGGGATAACCTTGCCAGCATTCTGACTATTTTTGCTTTTTCGTTTACTACAACTTCATGGTTGAACGAAAAACGAGATAAGGGAACAGCAAGAAAATTAGAAATAATTGCTGCCGGCATCTTGCTTGCGGCACTGGCAATTACGACGCTGGTCGTAAGAGATTATTCTTTCTGGACAGTGGTTGAGGCGGGGATTTGCCTGATAATCCTTGTCGGTCTCAACAACATGAAATCCTTTGTTCGCTGGCTGAAGAAAACGCTCTTTAGTCTGACTGAAATGAATACAGATTAACACAAATGACCGCCATAACTGGCGGTCATTTCTCCTATGGTTTACAACATGCCGCAGACGTATTCAAATAAAAGAAAAAGGTCGGCTTTGCGCCGACCTTTTTCAGTCGTTGATTTTCATTCCGCATTTCTTCGCGCAGATTTTCCAGAAATACTCAAAGCATTGAATAAAGTGATTCTGAGAAGCAGATCTGCGATAAGGGAAGTCATTGGGTATCGTATCCAGGAGGATATTCATGCTTTCGGTGAAAGCCAGAACATCATCGTCCATAGCCTCAATGAACTCCAGCATTGGCATTCGGGCGACCCTCATCATTTCTGCCAAGATGAGTTGTCCGGATTGAAAATATATATCCTTTGGATCAACGGGGTCTTGGGATAACTCCTCTTTAACCCCACTCAATCGGCTCTCCTTATCTGTCTTTGCGTAAGCAGCGGAAAGCATGCCATGAATCCTTTGTTTTAATTGATCCTCTGAGCTTGTCATCTCTGCCTCCTTTCAAGGATTTGATTACTGGAACAAACCATATCACACAACCTTGCGAGAATCAATCTGTTGTGGTATGGTCTAGCCAGCAACTATATTTTCAAATCTGAAAAGGAGGTTCGT
>LCKC01000005.1 GCA_001001185.1 Parcubacteria group bacterium GW2011_GWB1_45_10
GGTTGCCCCAGCTGTCAAAAACAGGGATCTTGTCAGTCATTTCGACCTCCTTTCTATATATCACAATCAAACCACGCCAAGAATAGCATGTCAAGTACAAAAGCTCCGCGTTTTAAGCGGAGCTTTCTACCAGACTCAATGTGCTGTCATTGCCTGGAATCTGTGCTTTTCCAGCTTCTGCGCCCTTCTGTACGAAACCAGAAAAAACGCCATGCTGGTCAAGCCAACCACCACCACAACCCAGGCAAAAGATATGCCAATGACCTGGGCGCGAAGATTGACCAGGCACTCGAGCTGGTCTGCCAATGGCTTTGCCAGACAAAGATTGCCAAGCCGCTGGGCAAACGGTTCGTGCAACATCCAGGGCACAGCGGCAAGCAAGACCGCTAATGCCAGTGGAATCCACCAATGCCAGCCAATTGTCCTGATGATGAAAAACAGGGTCACCAGCTCCTGTTTGTTGCGCAGCCGGTTCTTTTTGAAGTCCCAGCCAATACTGACAAACACAAACAGCACGGCTGAAACAATGTTCAGACCGACCCAGTCCTGGCCGCTGGGCCAGAAGATCAGACTTCCGAGCAAAACGAGAACCGAACCAACATAAGACAGCCAGACGCTAAAAGCGAGAATCTTTTTTTCAAACATGAAAGCCTCCTTTTCTCGCCACAATCAAACCATACTAAGAGCATGGTGTCAAACTCGATGAGGCGCTTTTGCTCCAACAAAAGATTGTCAAAAACTTTATCCGAGTTATAATTGTTTTAATGATTGAGATAAAAAGATTCATTCAAGAAGCCGAGATCCATGGCGGAGAAAAAGTCGCGGACTTTGGCGCCGGGTCAGGATTCATTGCCCTTGAGCTCGCCAAAGCCGTCGGCCCGACAGGCGAGGTCGCGGCGATTGATATTTTGGAAGAACCGCTGGAGGTTTTGGAAACTCGGGCAAAAAACCTCAAGCTTTTCAATATCAGAACGATTAAATCAGATCTTGAAAAAGAAAATGGCTCGACGCTTCAGAGTAATTCCTGCGACTTGGTTGTCATTGTCAACCTGCTGTTCCAGGTTGAAGAGCCAAAAACCATTGCCAAAGAAGCGAAGCGGATTCTAAAGGCCGGGGGCAAAGCCGTGGTCATTGAATGGCTGCCGCAAAAATTAATCGGCAAAGAAAATCAGTTTGTCCACCAGCCCGAAGACGTCAAAAAAATCTTCCAAAAGCAAGGTTTTAATTTCGTAAAATTATTCAGCCCGGGCCTGAGCCATTACGGCCTGATTTTCCAGAAATAAACAATAAAAAAATGCAGTTTTCCCAAAGACAGCTTTTAATCATTGGCGCCGCGATTCTTGGCATCATCGCGATTTTTTTCATTGTCACCATCGGCTTGAGGCCGGACAAAAGCCAGACTGCCGAGCTGGTTGTCTGGGGTCTTTTTGACGACCCGGAGCTGTTCAGTTCGCTGGCCAAACCCCATCTGCAGGAAACCGGCAACAAAATCATTTATGTCCAGAAAAATCCCGCCACTTATGAGGAAGAGTTATTGAACGCTTTGGCGGCTGGCTCCGGTCCGGATGTTTTCATGTTCAAAAATTCCTGGCTTTTGCGGCATTACGACAAAGTCAAACCGGCTCCGGAAAACCTTTTCACGCCGCAGTCCATTCAGGAAAACTATCCGCAGATTGTCGCCCGCGACTTTGTTTCCGGAGACAGCGTTTACGGCATCCCTTTATTCATTGACACTCTGGCCCTTTTTTACAACCAAGACCTCCTGGACCAGGGAGCGGTGCCGTTTCCGCCGAAAACCTGGGAAGAACTGGTGGAAATGACGCCAAAACTCACCCGCATCAATGAAAGACGGGACATTCTTTATTCCGCCGTCGCTCTTGGCTCAGCGCAAAATGTCAGCCATGCCGCCGACATCCTGGCTTTGTTAATGATCCAGGCCGGCTCAAACATTGTTGACGACAACTTCAACGTCACTTTTCAAAGAACCAAGGCCGGGACTGAAGCTTTGAATTTTTTCACCCAGTTTGCCAAGCCAAAAAACAAAATCTACACCTGGGACGACAAGTTTGACGGCTCGATTGAAGAGTTTGCCCGGGGCAAGGTGGCCATGGTTTTGGGCTATGCCTCAGACATCCAAACCATCAGGGCAGTTTCGCCTTATTTCAACTTCAAGGTGACGCTCATGCCGCAGCCACAAGACTCAACTTTAAGAAAAGACTATGCCAGCTACTGGGGCCTGGCTGTCAGAAAACAGTCAAAAAAAGCGGATGCCGCCTGGAACCTGGTTTCTTTTTTGTCGCAAAACGAACAAGCTGAAGCATTTGCCAGAAAAACCAATCTGGCGCCGGCAAAAAGACTGCTTCTGAACAATCTCAGGAACCAGCCGATTATGGATATTTTCTCAAAACAAGCTTACACCGCGGTTTCCTGGCCACAGCCAGACTCAAACCTGATTGAAAGAATCTTCAAAAACGGCATTGCCGACGCCCTGGCGGAAAAAGAACCATTGGACAGCATTGTCACTGGCATGGCCAATGAAATTGACGAAATTTTCAAAAAAGCTTTCTGATCCCTCAGTAGAAGTTCGGCGGCCTTTCGTTATCTCTTATAAATAGGGTTTGACACAAATGGTGGTAAAATACTTTAAGACAAACTAATAAAATAAAAAACACTAACTCAAGGCAATCAAGGGCCGAGTTTCGCTGCGGGACAAGTATAATAACGAAATGAAAAAGATCCTCCTTATTTCTGCTTTTCCCGACGCTAAGTCGGGACTCCGACTAATAACGTCGGGGCTATTTCTGCTTTCTGCTTTCTTCCCCCTGTCTGCCTCGGCGGCTTTGGTCCAGTGCACAGTTTCTGAAACCGGCGCTTTGTGCAGTTTTTGCCAGCTTCTGGCAACGATTCAATCAACGTTCAACTTTATTCTCGGACTGGTGTTTCTTGGCGCCGTCATCTTGATTGCCAAAGCCGGCCTTGAGATGTATTTCACTGCCGGCGACCCGGGCAAAGTCCAAGCGGCTCTGAAAAACATTTTAAAAGTGGTTGTCGGCATTGTCATTGTCATCACTGCCTGGGCTGTGGTCAATACGATTCTTGTATTTTTCGCCCGGCCAGGTTCGCCGCCGACTTTCTGGAACAATATCTCGTGCTGAACCTGTGAATCACGAATAATGAATTAAGAATTATGATAAAATAAAAAATATGAGAAAATTATTGACTATTTATTCGTTATTCACAATTCTTTATTCCGTAGCGGTCCTGCCAGCGTTGGCAGTCACGTTCGCCAATCCGATAAAATACGGCACCATTCCGCAGGTGATTGACGCGATTGTCAATTTTTTGATGATTGTTTCAATCCCGCTTTTGGCCGGCGCGATTATTTACGGCGCGCTGATTATGATTACTTCGGCCGGCGACCCGAAAAAGTTCCAGAACGGCTATAACACCATGATTTTCGCGGTCATCGGCTTTATCATCATTCTCTTGGCCAAAGGCATTGTCATGGCGATCCAGAACTTCTTCCGGTAAACAGACCGGCAAAATCCGGTTGCTTGTTTTTAGATTAAACTTATGCTACAATCCAAATAAGTTGTTCTTCCGCCTCCAAGGCGGAAATTTTAATTAAAGACAGCCAGTATTAAAAAACATGTTTGATTTAAAAACAATCGTCGCGTCAATAAAACAGATTGCCGAAGAGCGCGAGATTCCCGAAGAAAGGGTTCAAGAAATCATTGAAGCCGCGCTTGCCCACGCCTACAAAAAAGAATACCGGAGCAAAAACGAAATCGTCAAAGCGAAGTTCAGCCCGGAGTCCGGCGACACCCAATTTTTCCAGGTCAAGCAGGTGGTTGATTCTTCAATGCTGCTTGAAGAAGAGGAAGAGCCGGAAGAGCAAAAAGAAGGCGAGCGCCGAGTCAGATTCAACCCGGACCGCCACATCATGCTTGAAGAAGCCAGGGAAATAAAGCCGGATATTTTTTCAGGCGAAGAACTGGAGTTTCCTCTGGAAAACAAAATTGAGTTCGGCAGAATCTCGGCCCAGACCGCCAAACAAGTGGTGCTGCAAAAACTCCACGAAGCGGAAAAAGAAACTTTGTTCGGTTTTTACAAAACCAAAGAAGGCGAGATTATTTCCGGCATCATCCAGAGGTTAGATGGTCGGAATATTTTTGTTGACATCGGCAAATCAGTCGGGATTATGTTCGGCGACGAGATTATCCCCAGGGAAAGATACCGCCCCGGCGAAAGAATGAAGTTTTTTGTTTTGTCCGTGGAGCAGGGGATCCGCGGCTTGTCGATTTTGCTTTCAAGATCGCACCCGAAGTTCATTGCCAAGCTTTTTTCAAACGAAGTCCCGGAAATCAGCGAGGGCATTGTTGAGATAAAATCAATTGCCCGCGAGCCCGGCGAACGGACAAAAATCGCGGTTGCTTCAAACAATGATTCAATCGACCCGATCGGCGCCTGCGTCGGGCAAAAAGGCACCCGGGTAACGACAGTCATGAACGAACTCGGCAATGAAAAAATCGACATTATTCTCTGGTCAGACGACCCGGCGAACTTCATTAACAATGCTTTGGCGCCGGCAAAAATCACTGACGTCTTAATCAGACCGGACAAAGAAGCCAGGGTGATTGTTCCGGCAGACCAACTGTCTTTGGCCATCGGCAAAAACGGCCAGAACGTCAGATTGGCGCACAAACTGACTGGCTGGCGGATTGAGATCCGCTCCCAAGCCAAACCAGAAGAAGCGATTGAGATTGAGGGCGAGTCCGAAAAAACTCCTTCAGAGCCGCAACAGGAAAATCAGGATGCCAAGGAGTAAACCCCGCAGTGAGTTTTTGGCAGCCCTGCCTGCCGGCAGGCAGGTTCTCAGTATTTTTTGCCGTCTTTCACTCGTGGGATAAAGATGCTTCAACAGAGCTTGGCACCATAAGCTATAATGATGTTTATTAACTTTGAAGCTAAAAATTAGCCAAAAACCTACTACGGGGTAAAATAAGGCCATATGGAGTCTCTTTCCCAGCACACAAAAAAACTGCTTGAAGAAATTGCCAAATCTTCGGGCGAAAAACAAGAAAACAACGAGTTTAGCTCAAGCTCAATTTCGGTCAGCAACCTGACCTCGGGGATTGAGTTTTTGTACGAAAAAATCAGGAACGCGCTTGAATATCGCGAAGAGCATCTCTGGTTGAAAGACGCGGTTTTTCGGATTTTAAAACGCCGGTTTTTTGAAATTCTGGCGAAAGAAAAAATCGGCCGGGAAATCATTGAAGAACTGATTCGCGGCCGCTACTTGGAAAACGACCACTATCCCGAAAGCAAAGCTTTTGAAGTTGAAGATATCCTGAAAAAATACCGCGAAGTTTTCGAGGCTTTTGAAAACAACTCAAAGCTTGAGGAAAAGAAAAACAGCCAGCTTGAAGAGTGGTTTTTGAGCCTGGCGGCGCTGGAGATTGTTGACCTTTTCCCCAAAAACAAAACCGACCGGGTTTTCATCAATTATTTCTGGAACGTCATGAAAGAAACCACGGTCGCTTCCCAAGAAATCCTTGGCGAAGAGTTTGACCAGCAGCTTTATCTGGCGGTTTTCCGGAACTTTTTCAAAGCCGACGAATCCATGGAGCAGTACGAGCTTTTCCGGATTAAATACCCGGAGTGGTTTTCCAACCCAAACGAACTAATCCAAAAATTCGGCAAAATCCTGCCGCGGCTGAAACAAAATCTGGAAAAATCCCTGAAATACGGCCTGCGCCAGGAACTTGACCGGATTATGAAACGCCGGAGCTTGTTCATTTTTATGCTTCAAGACTTAATCAGCCAGGAAAAAGAAAGGTCTTTTGAGATTTTGGACAATCCCGAGCTTTTGGAACAAAAGCTCAAAGAAATTTACGACACCCATTACGAAAAGGGGAGAGAAAAGCTTCAGACTTCGTCAGTCCGGGCGATTGTTTTCATTATTTTGACGAAAATGCTCCTTTTGTTCGCCATTGAGGTGCCGTTCCAGTCTTGGTACGACGGCAAAATCAACTACTTCATTCTCGGCTTCAATACTTTGATACCGCCTTTGGTTTTGATTATTTCTTCGTTAATCATCAAGATGCCGGGCGAAGAGCAGAATTTCCTGAAAATCGTCACAGAGTTTGAAAGAATGCTGAGATACAGCCAAGATTTGCCGCCCCTGGACGTCGTCCGGACCAAAAAACAAAGGTCTTTGCCGACAAGAATTGTTTTGTGGCTGATTTACGGCTTAAACGTTGTTTTTACCGGCTGGCTTTTGCAGAAACTTTTTGTCTTTTTGAAGTTCAACT
Source organism: Parcubacteria group bacterium GW2011_GWB1_45_10 (assembly GCA_001001185.1). Taxonomy (GTDB): domain Bacteria; phylum Patescibacteriota; class Minisyncoccia; order UBA6257; family Brennerbacteraceae; genus UBA10122. The sequence continues at coordinate 6,315 of LCKC01000005.1, forward strand.
TTGTCGACGCGATAATCTTCATCCTCTTTTTGAGCTTAATCAGCTTTTTCGCCATCCGTTTGAGAAAAACCGCGAACCAGCTGGCGGCAGTTGAGGAAAAAGACCATCTGGTGTCCGTGCTGGTTGAGTTTTTCTTTTTCCCGATTATTGAGATCGGCAAATGGATTTCCCGGGGAGTTTCCGCCCTGAACATCACCGCTTTTGTTTTTGACTTTTTGATTGAAACGCCGTTCAAAACCATGATTCAAGTGCTTGAAGAATGGTTTAATTTCATCAAGGAAAGACGACAAAACCTGTAAGCTCGCTCCGCGAGCAGAATTAAGAATAGTGAATTATGAATTACGGTGTTAAAATCAGTTTGTTTATTCATGATTCTTAATTCATTATTCTTTATTCATTTTAATGAAGTTTCCGAAATCATTTCTTTGGGGCGCGGCGGTTTCCGCGTACCAGGTTGAGGGCGGCAACAAATTTTCCGACTGGTGGCATTGGGAGATAAAAAACAAAAAACCAAGGTCGGGCAAAGCCTGCAATTTTTGGAACAAATTTTCCGACTATTTTGATTATCTGGAAAAAGGCAAGATGAACGCTTTCCGGCTTTCGGTTGAGTGGGCGAGAGTCAACCCGCAAAAAGACAAGTGGGACAGCGAAGCGATTGCCCGCTACAAAACAATTATCCGGAACCTCAAACAAAGAAAGATTGAGCCGGTCCTGACTCTTTGGCATTTCAGTTTGCCCCAATGGCTGGCAAAAGACGGCGGCTGGCTGAATCCTTTGGCTTTGGAGTATTTTGAAAAATACGTCGTCAAAATCAGAAAAACGCTTGGCGAAGAAATTAAATACTGGACGGTTTTGAACGAGCCCGGAGTTTATGTTTACAAATCTTTCATTGAAGGCGACTGGCCGCCGCAAAAAAAATATTCTTTGTTTGACGTTTTACGTTTGAGAAAAATTCTGGTCAAGGCGCACCGGGCGGCTTATTCAATTTTGAAAACCAAAAACAACTTTGTCTCCAGCGCGTTCAATCTTTCCTGGGACGAGCCAAAATCAAAGCTCAATCCTTTCAACAAACTCGCCAAGTATTTCCTGGAAGAGTTTTCCGACTGGGGGTTTTTGAAAGAGCTTTCCAGCCGGCTTGATTTTGTCGGCGTCAATTATTATTTCCACAACCTGATTGATTTTCCTTTCCAGGTCATCGGCCCGAATAAAAACGCCAAAGAGTTTTCCGACATCGGCTGGGAAATTTATCCGAAAGGGGTTTATTATGTTTCAAAAAAGGCTTTCCAAAAATACAAAAAGCCGCTGATGATTACGGAAAACGGTCTGGCGGACAAAAAAGACTTGAAACGGGGAAAGTTTTTGCAAGACCATATTTTCTGGCTGAATCAATCTTTCCAGGAAGGCGTTCAGATTATCGGCTACTTGCACTGGTCTTTGATGGATAATTTTGAGTGGTCAATGGGGAAAAACCCGCGGTTCGGCTTGCTGGAAACAGATTATAAAAACATGACGCCAAAACCAAGAAAAAGTTTCTGGCTTTACAAAAAACTGATTGAAAGCCACACCGAGATTGTTTGATTCAGGCGATTCACCCCCACACTTTCAAAAAGTGTGGGGGTGAATAACGCCACGAGGTAGAAAAGCAACTAAGTAACTTATAGTAAATTGGTAATTAAGAGAAACAACACAAAACGCCCTTAGGGGCGTTTTGTGGATTGCTCGATTACTTATTTGTTAGCTTATTTTTTCTTGCTCTTTTTTATCTCCAGGATTGAGTCAATCACGCCATATGTTTTTGCTTCTTCGGGCGTTTGATAAAAATCGCGGTCTGTGTCTTTTTCAATCTTTGCCAGAGCCTGGCCGGTGTGGTCGGATAAAATCTGATTCAGGTGTTTTTTGGTCCTGGCAATGTGTTTGGAAACAATCTCCACGTCGCTCGCCTGACCGCCAATGCCGGAAACCCAGAGCTGGTGGAGCATAATCGTCGCGTTCGGCAGGGCATAGCGCTTGCCTTTGGTGCCGCAAGCCAAAAGCACAGCCGCGGCTGACGCTGCCAAGCCAAGGCAAACTGTTTCCACATCCGGCTTGACCAGCCTCAAAGTATCGTAAATCGCCAGGGCCGCGGAAACATCGCCGCCCGGAGAGTTGATGTAGAGTCGGATGTCTTTGTCCGGGTCTTTCATCTGCAGATATAAAAGCTGGGCAATGACCGTGTTGGCGACCGCGTCGTCAATCGGACCGGCCAAAAAAATAATCCGGTCTTCCAAAAGTCGGGAATAAATGTCAAACGCCCGTTCGCCAAACGGAGTTTTATCAACCACCATCGGCACCAGCTGGGCGTGCGAACCGCCTTCAAATTCACTCTGACGTTGCCAGTCGGAGCCCCGACCAGAAGCGCCGGGGTTATTCTGATAAAGCGGTTTGTTCAAGAAACTGTGAAACTTTTTCATTTCTTAATATGCTTTTAGTATAGGCGACCAATTGGTAAGCGTCAATTGACTGCTCGGCTTCTTTGATGTTTTTGAACTGCGCCAAAAACTTGTCCGCTTCAAGCTTAACCTCTTCTTCAGTCGGTTCGATTGATTCTTGCCTGGCAATCTCTTCAAAAATCAAGGCGTATTTCAGGCGTTCAGCTGCTTTTTCGGAAAATTCAGAAAGTATCTGGCTTTCGGTTTTTTGAATCTGTGAAAGATAGTCTTGCCAGTCAAGGTGGTTGCTTTCAATGGAGGAGCGCAGTTCATGAAGCATATTGTGTTTTTCTTTTTCAACCAGAATCTCGGGCAGTTCAATTTCCGTCAGTTCGCTGAGTTTTTTCATCAAAGCGAGCCGGAAACTTTCTTTGGCGCGCGATTCGTTTTCTTTGGCAATGCTTTGGTTCAAGTTTTCTTTCAACTCGACCAGATTGCTAAACTTGCCAATAGTTTTGGCAAATTCGTCGTCAGCTTCGGGGATTTTTTCTGATTCGATTTTTTTCACCAAAACGTCAAAGTTAATGTCTTTTCCGGCAATTTCTTTTTTCCAGTAATCTTTCGGCACTGCCAAAGAAAAGCGGAGTTTGTCGCCAGGTTTGGCATTAATCAGTTTTTCGGCAAACCCGGGCAAAAGTGTTGAATCTTTGAGCGAAAAACGAAAATCATTCTGGACGCCGCCTTCAACCAACTGGTTTTGATGACTCAATTCCAGATCAATCGTCAGCCAGTTGTCTTTATTGGCCGGATCGCTAGTTTCGGAAAAAACGCTTCGGGAGCGCCTCAGGTAATTCAAAGATTCTTCAATTTCTTTGTCGCTGACAGCAATTTCTTTTTTTTCTTTTTTCAGCTTTTTCAACTCAGCTTTGTATTTGCCGGAAAGCTTGACTTCGGGCATTATCTCAAAAAGAATTTTAAACTCAAACGGATTTTTCGGGGCCAGTTTTTCCACGGCTACTTCCGGCCGGCCAATCGGTTCCCAGTTGTTTTCTTCGGCAATCTTCAGATAAACGTCTTTAATCGCGGTTTCGGCGGCTTCTTCATACAAAGCAAATTCGCCGAGCTTTTGGCGAACAAGATTAAGCGGGGCTTTGCCTTTGCGAAAACCCGGCAGTTCCAGATGCCCGGCAAGGTGAAGCAGGGCTTTTTCAAGATAAGGCTCAAAATCTTTTTCCGGCAAAGAAACCTGAAGCTCGATTTTTGAGCTAGATAGTTTTTTAAAAGAATGTTCCATTTAAGAAGTGGGAAAAACTAATCGTGAGAAGGCTTTGCTTTTATCTAGTTCTCGGAGTCTCAAAAAGCTTGGTCTCTCCCGTTTAAGGGAGAGTTTTTGAGACGAGAGAACAGGTCGCGGTTTGCCGCTGGAGCAAACCGACGAACCGGTAGAGAAAAGCAAAGCCTTAGTTTAAAAGCACGCGGCGGCTGCCACTTTATCATCTTTTTCAAGCTTTATCAATCGGACGCCCTGGGTGCCGCGGCCAATCACCGGCACAGAGTTAAGCTCAAGTTTTAAGGTCTGGCCGGAGCTTGAAACAATCACCAGGTCTTGCTCTTCTTCAATCACTTTCGCCATCACCAGGGCGCCGGTTTTTTCATTGACATTGGCGGATTTGATTCCCGAACCGCCGCGCTTCTGAATCCGGAAGTCTTTAATCAAACTCATCTTGCCAAAACCATTGCCCATGACCACTAAAAGCCTTAAGATCTTTGAACTCTGTTTGCTGACAATGCCCAGGCTGACAATTTCATCGCTTTTTTTAAGAGTCATGGCTTTAACGCCTTTGGCGCCTTTGCCCTGAGCCCGAAGCTCTGTTTCAGGGAAATTAATCAGCTGGCCGGACTTAGCAATCAAAACCAGATTGTCTTTGCCCGTGGAAAAGCCGGCGCCGACCACCTGGTCGTTGCGTTTCAAACCAATGACTCTTGAACCGTTTCTTCTTTTCACCAGAATCTCCGAAAGTTTAACTTTTTTCGCCAAACCCTGCTTGGTCACCAGGTTCAGATATTGAAACTGCGACAGTTTTTCATGATAGGGAATAAAACTGACGACTTTTTCTTCGGCAGAGATGTTCAAGAAATTATTGACCGGCTTGCCGCGGCCGAGCCGGCCGGATTCCGGAATTTCGTAAGCTTTGACGAAAAACAGTTTGCCGGTGTTGGTGAAAAACAAAAGCAGATCGTGAGTTGAGCAGCTTCTGACAAGCTGAGGAATGTCTTCTTCTGATTTTGTTTCAAACCCAGCCACGCCTTTACCGCCGCGCTTCTGCGTCCGAAAGCTTTCCGGGTTAATCCGGCGGATATAATCTTCCTGGGACAAGGTGATAATTGCCGGCTCTTCTTTAATCAGCTCTTCGTCTTTGATTTCTTTGACGGCTTCGGAAATAATCTCGGTTTTCCGCTTGTCGCCGTATTTTTGGCTGATTTCCGAAAGCTCGAAGTCAATCACCCGTAAAACCCGTTTCGGATTATCAATAATTTCCTGAAGTTCTTTGGCGAGTTTTTGCTTGTCTTTGAGTTCGCTATGGACCCGTTCCCGTTCAAGTCTGGCCAGACTTTCAAGCCTGATAGCCAAAATCGCTTCAGCTTGCTTGTCTGAAAGCTTGAACCTGGCCATTAAACTCTGCTTGGCTTCGTTCTTGTCTTTTGATTTCCTGATTAAAGCAATAATCTCGTCAATGTGGTCTATGGCTTTGACCAAACCTTCAAGAATATGGATCCGGTCTTTGGTTTTTTGCAGATCAAACTCCGTCCGTTTCAAAACAACATACTTGCGGTGCTTTAAAAACTCTTCCAAAAACTCTTTCAAAGACAAGGTCTTGGGTTGAATGCCGTCAACCAAAGCAACCATGTTCAGATAAAAAGATTTTTGCAGGTCAGTATATTTGAAAAGCTGGTTCAAAATCCTTTGCGACTGGGCCGCAGGCTTCAGCTCAACCACCACGCGCAAACCGTCTTTGTCTGATTCGTCGCGAATGTCTTTGATGCCGTCGATTTTTTTGTTTTCCACCAGCTCGGCGACTTTTGTAATCATCGTCGCTTTGTTGACTTCATACGGAATCTCGGTAATGACAATGTCCAGAGCGCCTTCTTTGTCTTTGCCTGAACGGCTTTGACGCGGCAAAATCTCAGCTCTGCCCCTGACCAGAACCGAACCCTTGCCGGTGCTGTACGCGGAAAGCATCTGGTCTTTGTCGTAAATAATGCCGCCGGTCGGAAAATCCGGGCCTTTGATGATTTTAAACAGCTCTTCGGTTGTGGCTTTCGGATTTTTCAAAAAATACTGCATCGCGCCGACAACTTCAGAAAGATTGTGCGGCGGAATGTTCGTCGCCATGCCGACGGCAATGCCCATTGAGCCGTTAATCAAAAGGCCGGGGGCTTTGGCCGGCAAAACCACTGGCTCTTGCATGGTGTTGTCGTAATTCGGCCTGAACTCAACCGTGTTTTTATCAATATCCGTGAGCATTTCTTCGGCAAGCGCCGAAAGCTTGACCTCAGTATAGCGCTGGGCTGCCGGCGGATCGCCGTCAACCGAACCAAAGTTTCCCTGGCCAATCACCAATGGATAACGCAGGCTGAAAGGCTGGGCCATTCTGACCAAAGCGTCGTAAATCGCCAGGTCGCCGTGGGGGTGGAACTTTCCCATGGTGTCGCCGACAACCCTGGCAGACTTGACGGTCTTGGCGTTGTGCTTCAGCCCGGTTTCATTCATGGAATATAAAATCCGGCGCTGGACCGGCTTCAGACCGTCGCGGATATCCGGCAGGGCACGCGCAACAATCACTGACATGGCATAAGCCAGATAAGACTCGCGCATCTCAACTAAAATCCCGCGCTCCTGGATATTTTCTTGAGTTGTTTTTATTTCTTCCGGTTTCTTGTTCTTCATGACTCTTGAGGCACTGGCAGATTAATTTCTTCGCCAGGCTCCATAATTTGAATCTTTGGTTTGCCCAAAATCAACCTGAAAAAATTGTAAAACTTTTCGGAGCTGAAAAAATCGCGGCCGCCCTGAAAAATCAAAACCAGGCCTTGCTGAACTTTTCCAAAAAAGCCTTTCAAAACCTCAATCAGCCTGTCACCCAGGCTTATTTGCTCGCCGGGATTAGCCAAAGCTTTGCCAATGCTGCCTTTGATGGAAATCAGCAAAAAGAAAATAATCAGCGGCACCAAAATCAACATTACCAAAGAATAAAGGCTTTCCCTGGTTTTTTTCGGCTTTTTTTTCAGGTCTCTCAGGTAATTAAACAGTTTCGTGAACATTATAATGTCTAGGAACTCAATATTACCAGTCTGGTTTTTTCTTCGTCAAGAGAACGGGATTTGAGCAAAAGTTTTTCTTCGTTTTCAGGCTTCAGATTAACCTCTTTAATGAACTTTTCCAAAGAATCGAGTTTCATTTTTGAGCCGGAAAAATCATAGTGCATCGGCACGACAATCTTCGGAGCGATTTGGGCGACCAGGCTGGCGGCTTGCGCCGCGTCGCAGACGTCTCCGCCGCCAATCGGCAGGAACAAAACATCGACACCCTGGAGCTTTTCCAAAGCGTCTTCAGGCACGCTTGAGCCGGAAAAAGCGCCCAAATGAGCCAGCCAAAGATCTTCTGACTTAATCACAAAGACAGTGTTTTGCTTATCTTTGGCCTTGAAAAACTTAGCTTGTCCCTGGATTCCGTAAATAAAACACCCGGACAGTTCAAACTCTCCGGCATGATCAATAATCATCGGGCTGCCGTCTATTGAACCGGAATAGTTGTAAAGCTCGTCTGGCGAAGAAATCAACAGCGCCTGGGCTTTAAACCTCGGCGATTTTGCGATGCCCAGTTTTTCATTTTTGGCAAACGGGTTTAAGCCGATTGTCAAATCATTGGTCTCGATTTTAAAGCAGGAAAGCCCGTGCCAATAAATAGTCATAAGTATTTAAGTGGAAAGTAGTTAGTATACAGTATAAAAACAAGAAAATCGCGCGATTTTCTTTATTTTAGCATAAAAAAACAGATTGAGAAACTCAGTTTTCAATGATGAAATCAATCAACTCGGAAAAAGAAATGCCGGCCGCCCTGGCTTCTTGTGGCAGGAGCGAAGTTCCGGTCATCCCCGGCAAAGTGTTGGTCTCCAGATAATAAACATCTTTGCCTTTGACAAGAAAATCAGACCGGGAATAGGTTCGACAGCGCAGAAGCTGATGAATCTGACAAGCCAAAAGAGAAATCTTTGCCGACAGTTCTTTTGAAATGCTTTCCGGCGGCGTCACTTCTTTTGAGCCGCCTTTCTGATATTTTGAATCGTAATCAAAAAACTCGGCTTTTTGGGGAATAATTTCTATCGGCGGCAGCTGAACAAACTCTTTGCTTGATTTTTGCAAACAGCCGCAGCTTAACTCAATCGCGCCGTCAATGTATTCTTGTAAGAGCCAGTAATCAAATTTCCGGTCGTTCTTCAATTTTTCAATCTCTTGTTCAAGCTCTTGCGCTGTTTTCAGAATCTTGACGCCGACACTTGAGCCGGCATCATTGGGTTTGAGCACCACCGGAAAACCAATCTGGCGGTAATCAAGATCACTGTTATCAGAATTGAAAATTATCGTTTTCGGCAACTTCACCCCCACACCTAAGCCCGAAGAGGTGTGGGGGCTCACGCCGAAAGACTTTTCCGCCAGATTTGTTGAAGAGTATTTGTCCATCGCCAAAACGCTCGCGGCCATGCCTGAACCAGTGTATTTGACGCCAAAAAAATCCAGCAGGTTTTGCAACCGGCCGTCTTCAACAAACTCACCGTGAATGCCCATTAACACGGCTTTGGCGCACGGCTTCAGGTTTTTCTGAATGCCGTCCAAAAGCGGCTGGAATAATTTCTTGTCTTCAGGAATCTTGAGTTCGCTGCCAGGTTTGACGCTAAAAAAACAGGTGTCTAACTGTCGGTCAATGTAAAACACAAAAACCTCGTATTTGTCCGGATTAATGTTTTTCAGAATCGCGGCCGTACTCCACAGGGAAACTTCATGTTCTGACGATGGCCCGCCGCAAACAAGAGCGATTTTGATTTTCATCCCGTTAGAAGTTCCGGTATAACCGTTTAATTAAATAATTGAACAAAGTTTCTGTTTGATTTGCTAATGGCATATTTGAAGATAACGACTACTTCTAACGGGATTCATGAATTATTAATTTTTATCTTTGAGCGGGTGGGGGGAATCTTCCTTCGCCAAGGCTTCGGACGGACACCGTCGAACTTGGAGCGGGTGAAGGGAATCGAACCCTCGTTCTCAGTTTGGAAAACTGACGTTCTGCCACTGAACTACACCCGCCTTCGCTGAATCTGCGGCGAGGCAAAGCCCGCAATAACGGCATTTTAGCGGTTTTGTAAACCAACTTCAAATCAAATAATGCGGGATGGAATTCTGAAAAATCCGTGTTATAATGGCTTTATGCTGACAAAACAAAAGAAAACCAAGATTATTTCCGGCTCAAAAACCCACGAAAAAGACACTGGTTCGCCGGAGATTCAAATCTCCCTTTTGACCGAAAGAATCAACGAGCTTTCAACTCACCTAAAAGATCATAAAAAAGATTTTTCCTCAAGGAGGGGCCTTTTGAAAATGGTCATCCAAAGAAAGAGGCTGGCCAACTGGCTCAAAGCCAATAGCCCGAAAAAATACCAAAAACTCGCCAAAACCCTCGGCCTTTAAACCGGGGTTTTCTTGGTCGGGTTGATTGACGGTTGCTTTCCGGCAGCTTGTCGTGATTAATTATTAAAAAACAAAAAAACGTGAGGACTCACCCAGCTCAAAGAATCGCAGTTTTTATTGACGTCCAAAATCTTTACCATTCGGCAAAAAATCTTTTCAAAGCCAGAGTAAACTTTGAAAACGCTTTGAAATACGCCATCCAGGACCGCCAGCTGGTCAGGGTTTTTGCTTACGTCGTCAAGTCGGAAAACCCCGAAGAAACCGGTGAACAAAGTTTTTTTGACGCGCTGGAAAAACTCGGCATTGAGTTAAGAATCAAAGACATCCAGGTTTATCCCGGCGGCTTCAAAAAAGCCGATTGGGACGTTGGCATGGCCGTGGACGCCATTCGCTTATCATCAAGCGTTGACACCGTGGTTTTGGCGACCGGCGACGGGGATTTCATTCCTTTGGTTGAGTATTTGCAGGCGCACGGCAAACTCGTTGAAGCTATGGCGTTTGCGAAAAGCTCTTCCGGAAAACTGAAAGAAAAGGTTGATCTTTTTATTGACCTCGGGGAAAAACCAAGAATTTTTCTGATAAAAAGATAAATTAAATAAATCAGCGAATAACGAATCAATACGAATACACAAATATACGAATAAAACCGCTTTGATACGGAAAATTATTCGTAAATTCGTTTATTCGTAAAAGATTTGCCGTTCGCTGGCAAAGAACAAATGGAAAAGAAAGTTTTTAAGAAAGAGTTTGCCGGCCGGAACCTGGAGATTGAGTTCTCGTCTTTGGCTGAACAAGCGAACGCGTCGTGTTTAATCAAGTACGGCGAAACGGTGGCGTTAATCACTTTGGTCTGCTCAAAGCAGGATGAAGCTCTGGATTTTTTCCCGTTGATGGTTGATTACGAGGAAAAGTTTTACGCCGCCGGAAAAATTTACGGCTCAAGATTTGTCAGAAGAGAAACCCGCCCGACTGAAGGCGCGATTCTCACCGGCAGAATGGTTGACCGGACATTAAGGCCGCTGTTTGACCAAAACACTAGGAGGAAGGTTCAGATTGTCGTCACTGTTCTTTCAGTTGACCGCGAAAACGACCCGGATTTTATTGCTCTTCTGGGCGCGTCATTGGTTTCCAGCCTTTCGCCGATTCCGTTTAAAGGCCCGGCGGCTGGCATCAGAATCGGAAAAATAGACGGAAAGACCGTGGTCTTGCCGAGTTATGACGAAAGAAGCAAAGCTTCGCTTGATTCTTTCTTCGGCGGCACCAAAAACAAACTCAACATGGTTGAGGTCGGCGCCAAAGAAGTTCAGGAAAAAGAGGTTGAAGAGCTTGCGGTTTTGGGACTGGAAAAAATCAAAGAGCTGGTCCAGTGGCAGGAAGAGGTTTTAAAAGAGTTTAAAACGGAAAAAATTGAGATAAAAGAACCAGCCGGTTCAATCGTTGAAGAAGACCAAAAAATGATTTTTGAGTTTATCAGCCAAAGACTTGAAGGTGCGCTGTTTGGCAAGGCCCTTGGCCGTAGCCAGACGGGCGAGGTTGAAAACCGGCAGAAAAACAAATCTGAAAGAGTTGAGGGCATTGAAAGAATCCAGGCCGAGCTTTCCGCGTTTTTGCTGGAAAAGCAAAAATCAGAGCTTGAGCCGGCGGCTCAAAAAATCCTGGAAAAAATGATGGATGAAATCGTCCACGAAAAAGCTCTTAAAGAAAACAAAAGAGTTGACGGTCGGAAGCTTGATGAACTGCGTTTGATTGAGGTTTTCTGCGGCGTTTTGCCAAGAACCCACGGCACGGGTTTGTTTTTGCGCGGCATGACCCACGCGCTGTCTGTCGTCACTCTGGGCGCGCCCGGAGACATTTTAATGCTCCAGGGCATGGAGATAAACGCGGAAAAAAGATTTATTCACCACTATAACTTCCCGGCTTTTTCCACCGGTGAAACCGGACCAAACCGCGGTCCGGGCAGGCGGGAAATCGGCCACGGCGCTTTGGCGGAAAAAGCGGTTGAGTCTTTGATTCCGGCGCAACAAGATTTTCCTTACACCATTAGAATCGTCACCGAGATTTTGTCTTCAAACGGCTCAACCTCAATGGCGTCTGTCTGCGGCACGTCTCTGGCGTTAATGGACGCCGGCGTACCGATTAAACAGCATATTGCCGGCATTGCCATGGGTTTGATGATGGACAAACAAGGCAACTACAAAATCCTGACCGACATCCAGGGTCCGGAAGATCACCACGGCGACATGGACTGCAAGGTCGCCGGCACAAAAGACGGCATTACCGCGGTCCAGATGGACGTCAAGATTGAAGGCATCCTGCCCAATGTCCTCGGCGAAGTCATGGAGCAGGCGAAAAAAGCCCGTTTGGAAATCCTGGAAAAAATGAACGGCCTGATTGACAAACCGAGGAGCGAGCTTTCAAGCTACGCGCCAAGAATCACGTCCATCAAGATTCCGAAAGAAAAAATCGGCGGCGTCATCGGCACCGGCGGCAAAACTATCCACGGTATCATTGACCAGTCAGGCGCGATTGTTGACATTGAAGAAGACGGCACGGTTTACATCACCGGCGAAACCAAAGAATCGGTTGAAAAAGCGATTGCTTTAATCAAACAAATTGTCAAAGAATACGAGGTCGGCGAGATTGTTGAGGGCACGGTTTCAAAGATTCTTGATTTCGGCGTCGTCGTCGAGATCAGCCCGAATAAAGAAGGCCTGGTCCATATCTCTGAGCTGGCGAATCGCCGGGTCGGTTCAGTCGAAGAAGTTGTCAAAGTCGGACAGGTAATTTCAGTCAAAGTGATTGAAGTCTTGCCAGACGGAAAAATCAGGTTATCCTTAAAACAAGCGACTAACCTTGATGAGGCCGTAAGTTCGCGGCAAAATCATAACCGCTCGGAAAAATAATCCAAAAAATGGCTGAGATAAACGAATACTTTCCCAGCGCCAGAATCAGGACAATGCAAAGCGATCTCAAAAGCCTGACCGAAACAGGCGGCAGTGTTCCGATTGAAAAAGAAATCAAGATTGCCAAAGAAGACTACCTTTTCCAAGAACAAAAACAGGCTGCGGAAATCAAGCCCCCGGAACTTGAGATAAGCTCCGCGCCGCAGGCGCCGGAAGCTGTTTTGCCGCCGCAAAAAATCGGCAGTGTTGAGATGTTTCGGGCGCCAAGCCAGGTGGAGTTCAGCCAGGCAGCCGTCATTGTTGAAGACAAAATCAATCCAAGGCTGATTATTGGACTTGGCGCCGGCTTGGTTCTGATTCTTGGCTTGAGCGTTGGTTTTTGGATGATTTATCCGAAAATCACTCAGCCGCCAGTGGCGGTTTCGCCGTCTCAAACTCCCTTGCCGACAGCCCAGCCAACGCCGTCTCCTTCACCGGAAGCGCCGTCAATTATTCTGAAAATCCAGGCCCAAAAATTTCCTCTGGCTTTAGCCGCGCTTGACGCTGACGAACTTTCGCAAAAACTCAAAGTTGAGATGCTTTTGCCTGAAGCCACGAGCACTTTGATTTCTTTTGAACCGAAACTAGCCGGCGGAAACGAATATCTTCCCGGCTCCGACCTGATAAAAATCATTTCGCCAAACTCTTTAATCAGCTTCAAGTCGCTGATTGACAAGAATTATCTGATGCTTGGTTTTTGGGAAAGTTCAAACCGCCCGAGCTTGAGCCTGGTTTTATCAACCAAGCCCGAAAGCATTGACACGGCCAAATCAATCGCCAAAAGCTGGGAAAGTGCGAACATGGAAGAGTATTTTCCGGTAATTTTCCTGCCGCAGATTCCGGAAAAGCGGAAAGCGGAAAATTTCAAAGATGTTATAATCAAAGGGATTCCGGCAAGAATCATTGTCATCAACCGGCAAACATTTGTTTACGCTTTCATTAATAATTACCTGGTCATCTCGCCGTCGGAAAAATCTTTTGAATTAATCGCCACAAATCTCCAGTAATGTTAAAAGACCAAGAAAAACAAGAGTTGAAAAAACTGCTTTTGGATGAAAGGGACAGAATTGAAAAAGAGCTTCATTCTTTCACCACGGAAACTTCTGATTCGCCCGGCGGCCACGAAACCTTGATGCCGAGCCAGGAAAGAGAAGTCAATCCCGAAGACCAGGCTTCGCAGGAAGAACAGTATTTCAAACTGAAATCACTGGAAAATATTTTGGAGCAAAGATTGATTGAGGTTAACCGCGCTCTGGAAAAAATCGACGAAAAAAACTTCGGTACTTGCGAAAAATGCGGCCAGGAAATCCCTTGGCAAAGACTCAAGGTTAACCCCGCCGCCCCGACCTGCATCAGCTGCGCCGCGTAAATCTTTTTATTAAACCGCGGTCTAAAAATCCCAAACGAGGTTTGTTTAAAAAACCTTAGCTAATAATTCAAAGACCTGTCCCGCATTAAATTTCGGCTTGTTGTTAATCGCCGTGTAAGGAACGGGTCAAGCTAACTTGGACTCGTAATTAAATAATTTTGGCATTTCGCTAAACTTCAGTTACGCGATTGCCGAAATTTCAATCGCGGGATGCCGACAAAAATCTTTTCCGCCGCCACGATTGGCGTTGACGCCGTCCCCATTGAAGTGGAGGTTGATTTTTCGAGCGGCCTGCATTCTTTTCAGATTGTCGGTCTTGCTGACAAGGCGATTGAAGAATCAAAAGAAAGAATTTCTCTGGCTTTGAAAAACTCCGGTGTCAAACCGCCGATGTCTTTCCATAAAAAACTGATTGTCAATCTGGCGCCGGCAGACATTAAAAAAGAAGGTTCCGGTTATGACCTGGCGATTGCCGTCGGATTTATGGTTTCCAGCGAACAGCTGGTTAATTTTAAGCCGCAAAAAACAATTTTTGTCGGCGAACTGAGCCTGGACGGCCGGCTGAGAAAAACTCCGGGCATTTTGCCGATTGTTGAACTGGCGGCGAAAAACAATTTTGACGCAGTTTTCATTCCAAAAGAAAACGCCAAAGAAGCTTCGCTGTTCGCCGATAAAATAAACATTTTCTGCTTTGACACCCTGAAAGAGCTGATTTTACATCTGGAAAAAGTCGCGACTCAGCCGCCGCTTGAACGCGCTTTTGAAAACATTGAAAGCAATGATTTTGATTTTGAGATTGACCAAATCTCAGGTCTCAACCAGGCCAAAAGGGCTTTGGCAATTGCCGCGGCTGGCGGCCACAACTTAATGTTCAAAGGCCCGCCCGGCACCGGCAAAACGCTTCTGGCCAGGGCTTTGCCGCAACTTTTGCCCGAACTTTCTTTGTCAGAAGCAGTTGAGATTACCAAGATTTACAGTGTCGCCAATCTTTTAAACAACCAAAATCCTTTAATCAGCCGCCGGCCGTTCAGAAACCCGCACCACACTGCGTCAGTGGTTTCAATTGTCGGCGGCGGCCAAAATCCGAAGCCCGGCGAAATCAGCCTGGCGCACCGCGGCGTTTTGTTTCTGGACGAGATTGCCGAGTTTAACCGTCAGGTTCTGGAGTCTTTGCGCCAGCCACTTGAAGAGCGTGAAATCACGGTTTCGCGCGCCAGGGGCAGCTTAAGGTTTCCGGCAAACCTGATTTTAGTCGCGGCCATGAACCCGTGCCCGTGCGGCTGGTTCGGCGACCCAAGACACGAATGTTCCTGTTCAATGTCTTTAATCCAAAAATACCAGAGAAAAATATCCGGACCTTTGCTTGACCGGATTGACTTGATTTTGGAGGTGCCGCGAATCAATTTTAATGAGCTGAAAGCCGGCGCGGATAAAAAGCTTGGTTTAAGCTTAAAAAATAAAGTCAAAGCCGCCAGGGAACGACAAAACCAAAGATTTATCAATGAAAAGTTCAGTCTTAATTCAGAGATAAAGCCAAAGCAGGTGCAAAGTTTTTGCGCCCTTGATTCTGAAACAGAAACGCTTTTGGAAAAAGCGGAAAAACAGTTTGTTTTATCGCCCAGGCTTTTGCACCGGATAATCAAGGTCTCCCGGACCATTGCTGATTTGGAAGAATCAGAAAACATCAGGCTTGAACATCTGGCTGAAGCATTGCAGTATCGAGAATAATTTAACCCCTCTTGCGCGTTTGAAAACCAGGGACTATACTTACTCCAATACCAACCTGCTCGCCAGCCAGAAAAAAACACCGAGGCCTCACGGCCAACGCGACAATCATCCTGGGGGAGATGAGAAGGCAGGCAACTGGTATTTACGCAGAACTCTTGTTCTGTGAAACACCGTGGTGCGCAAAAGGAGGAAAAGAGGACCTTTTACATAATCTTCCGGCAGAGCGATGCGTTTTCCGGAAACGCAGGAAGCTGCCCTAAACCAGTTCCTCGCACTTGTTGATAAGTAAACAGCCGCCTTGAAAAAGGCGGCTGTTATTATTGATAACAAAAACTCCCCCGCCGTCGGCGGGGGAGTTTTTGTTCAACTCTTCCTGATTTTGTTATCAGTTATAGGCTCCGACGCTTCCAGTCGGAGCCCCGACTGTTAACGTCAGGGTTGTTTATTGTAAAGTAACAAACGGGTTGGGGGCTCCAAAAACCCCAAAGTGCAGGTGGCAGCCAGTGTAGCCATCAACTCTGCCAGTATTGCCAGTGGCGCCGATTAAATCTCCCTCATTGACAAAAGCGCCCGAAGAAACAAAAACAGCTGATAAGTGAGCATATAAAGTTTCCAGATTACTCCGGTGTTTAATTGAAACAAAGCTGCCATAACCGCCGTTTGAGGTCAGTGATTTTGTGCCATCGTCCCGGGCGTCTTTGACAAAACCAGACAGTGAAGCGTAAACCGGCGTGCCGCAAGGATTAGCAATATCAACACCAGTATTGTCGTGCAGCCTGCCCCAGTTCCAGCCAATCGTCGGCATTCTGAAACCCGAACTGGTTTGAGCAGTTGAGTTGTTTAAAGACAGTTTTTGTTTTTCCGTGCCGCCGGGAATGACCAGTTTTTCTCCGGACATGACCACCTCGTCTTTAATCAGGCTGTTTGCCAGAACAATCCTTTCTTTGGAAACCCCGTAGTCAGCGGCAATTGAGTCAATTGAGTCGTTTGCTGAAACCTCGTGTAAGATTCCGGAAACCGGCAAAATCACCAGAAAGTCGCCTGGCTTAATCTCAACTGAGCTCAGGTTATTCGCCCAGACAATCGTGCTGACATCAACGGAAAACCTGGCGGCCAAAGACTCCAGGGTGTCGTTTTCCTGAACCGTGTAGCTAAAAACAGTCTTGTTAATCAGGTCTACGGAATTAACCTGGTTGCCGGACAGGGGTGAGGCAATCGGGTTGGAAAAGCCCAGAACCGCGTTGCTTCTGAAGCTCAAGCTTGGGGAGAGCAGATTCTGCGGCTGGTTGAAAATCACGTTTTCTTCGGCTTGAGCAATTGTGGACCCAAGCGGACCGCCGAAAACCCGTGTCTGGTTCAAAGCCAGGCTTTTTTCTATATTGACAGTATTGACAGACAGGACAAAAACCAAAATAAGCACTGCGGACCCTAACAAAGCCAAAAAAGAGCGGTGACGCTCTTTCAATCTTAAAGCTAGGTTTTTAAGCGAGTTTTTGCTGAAAAACAGTGTTTTTCCCGAAAAAACCGCCCAGATCTGAGTAAACAAATCAGTGTTTCAATAGTAGCACACCCGGGGCGTCAAATCAACCCCACACTAACTTTGCCGTGGAATACAAGTTTTAACTTAAGGTAAAGTTGAGACTTGTTTTTTCTTGCGGCACTGGCCCGAATAGGGCCGGGCTATTCGCCCGCGCGCCGCTAACATTTTTAATAGCAAAGTTAGTGTGGGGGTCAACTCCCATCCCAAGAAGGCAAGACTTAGATTGGCTTGATGATTACGCGGCGCTCCGGGTCTTTGCCTTCGCTTTCAGTGGCCACGTTCGGGTGCAAAGCCAGTTCTGTGTGAATAATCCGGCGCTCGTAACTGGACATTGTCGGCAGCCGGACCGGATTTTTCGACAAAACCGCTTCTCTGGCCGACTTTTTTGCCAGCTCTCTCAATCTTTGCTCGTTTTGCCAGCGATAACTGTTTATATCCAGCCAAACCCTTAAAAAGCCTTCAGAGTTTTTCCTCAGCCACTGGTTTAACACATCTTCCCAGGAAAAAATGTTTTCGCCGTTTTCCCCAATCATCAAGCCGGCGCCGTCAACAAACAGCTCAACTTTTACGGTTTTTTCGTCTTCTTTCCGCGCCTCAATGCTTCTCAAAGTAAAACCAGCGGTTCTGATTAAAAGTCCCAGGAAGCTTTTAAGTTTTGGGATTATTTCTTCCATGTTCAGCGTATTTTTTTTCAATGATTAACTGCTGGGCAATCGAAAACAAAGTCGTCAAGCTCCAGTACAAAGCCAGAACTGACGGCATATTGGAAACCAGAAAATAAGTCATCACCGGCGACAAGTACAAAAGCCATTTTGAGCTTGGGTCTTGGCTGCCTTTTGAAGCAAAAAAAGACGCCGCTCCCTGAAGCAAAGCGGAAACCGCCGCCAAAAACAAACTTGGTTTTGAAAGCTCAAAAATTCCCAAAAACAAAGTTTTAAATCCGTCAATCTGAACCATGCCGGGATAAAGCAGAGAACTGTCAATGCCGTTCGCGCCTTTCAAAAAAACCTGGTAAAGCGCGATTAACACCGGAATTTGGATGAACAAAACTAGAATGCTTGAAAACGGGTTGAAGTTGTTTCTTTTGTAAAGCTCCATTAATTCTTTTGCCTGCGCCACTTGATCGTCTTTGTGAACTTTCCTGATTTTTTCCATCTCCGGCTGAATGATTTTCATGACTGCCTGAGACGCCGCCGCTTTGTTAAACAGCGGCCACAAAAGCAGCCTGATTAAAATAACCAAGATCACGACAGAGATTCCCAGATCGTTTCCGGGAATCATGGCCGCGATGAAGATTAACGCGTTATAGATTGGTTTTAACAAAAGGTTTTGAAACATAGACTCTTCGGCTCTCGCTCAGAGCGAGTAGTGTCGGATAAACGTAAAATTGCCAAACACAATGTCATTTTCCACCTTGTGGCGAGCCTGCCGAACCATAGATGCCTGATTTCTTGAAAAGTCCGGTCAGGATCTTGTCCCAAAAATCTGCTTCAAGCAAGGCGCTTGGGTCGCCGCTTTGAACAAGAATAAAAACGTCAAAGCCGGCTTTGAGTCGAGAAAGATTATTTTTCAAAAACTCCCGGATCAATCTTTTGGCTCGGTTCCGCCAAACAGCTTTTTTCAGCACCCCGGTTTTGATTGAGACGCCGAAGCGGGAATCTGGTAAACTGTTGTTCTTGAAAAAGATCTTTATTCCAGAGTCAAAAACATTGCTTTGGGAGCGGAAAAACCTGGACAGACGATTCTTTCTCGGAAGCATATCTTAAGGGACAAGCCTTTTCCTTCCTTTCTGCCTCCTGTTTTTTATCACTTGTTTGCCGGTTCTCGATCGTTGCCGCTTTAAAAATCCGTGGGTCCTGGCTCTCTTTCTTTTCTTCGGTTGGTAGGTCGTTGACATAGTCTCGGAAAAAGTGAAGAATAATTGTTAAAATCAATTTAACATTATTTAAACGGTTGGTCAATTTCATTTGAAGAATTGCACAAATTATCAACAGGTTAACCACAGAAATGTTCGTAATTCCTTGTCTAAACCTTTCAGTTTAATTAAGATTAAATCATGGACTTAAAAGAACTCTGGCAGTCGGCTCTGAATGATATCGAGATAAACATCTCCCGGGCGAGTTTCATGACCTGGTTTAAGAACTCTTCTTTAATCAAAAAAGAAGGCGGGACGGCGATTGTCTCGTGCCACAACAACTTCACCAAAGAGTGGCTGGAAAACAAATATAACAAACTGATTTTAAAGGCTTTGAGAAGCGTTGACACGGAAATCAAAACCATTGAATACACCATCAAAGCCGACAACGCGCCAAAGCCGCCGCCGAAAACACCGTCAAACAGAGTTTACATTTCTTCAGAATCAATTCCTTTGGAGCTCGGCGGTTACGTCGTTGACAAAGACACCAATCTCAACCCAAGATATGGTTTTGAAAACTTCATTGTCGGCGCCAGCAACGAAGTTGCCCATGCCGCGAGCCTGGCCATCAGCCAGGACCCGGGCACTAAATACAACCCTTTGTTTATTTACGGCGGCGTCGGCCTCGGCAAAACTCATCTTTTGCACGCCATCGGCAACGCCATCAAAGAAAGGTTCAACCAAAAAAAGAAAATCAAATACATCACCGCGGAAAAATTCCTCAACGACTTAATCACTTCCATCAGAACCAAAACGATTGACGAACTGAAACACAAGTTCCGCAGCCTCGACGTGCTTTTGATTGACGACATCCAGTTCATTTCCAAAAGCGAAAAAACCCAGGAAGAACTCTTTCACATCTTCAACTCGCTTTACGAAAAAAACCGACAGATAATTTTTTCTTCAGACCGGCCGCCGAAAGCCATTGCTTCAATTGAAGAACGCTTGAGATCCAGATTTGAAGGCGGCATGATTGCCGATATCACCTTGCCTGATTTGGAAACCAGAATGGCGATTTTGAAAGCCAAGGCCCAGCGGGAAAACGTTGTTTTGAACGAAAAAACCATTGAAACAATTGCCCGAAACATTCAGAAAAACATCCGCGAGCTTGAGGGCGCGTTCAACCGAGTGACCGCTTATATCAAGGTCAAAGGCAAGGAGCCTTTGGAAAAAGAAATTGAAGCCCTGCTTTCAGACATTTCCCGGCCGAACAATAAAATCCTGACGCCGAAGCAGGTAATCAAAGCCGTGATTGATTTTTACGACCTGACCGAAGAAAGCCTTTTGCGAAAATCGCGCTCCCAGGAACTGGTCAAACCAAGGCAGGTAGCGATGTATTTGATGCGCGAAGTTTTGAAGATGTCTTACCCGAACATCGGCGAAAAACTCGGGGGCAAAGACCACACGACTGTCATTCACGCCTGCGAAAAAATTGAAAAAGAACTCGTTTTTGACACTCAACTCTCGCAAGAAATCAACTCCATCAAAGAAAAAGTTTTCGTTGAGTGATAAAAAAATAAGCTCAGGACAAGCTGTTGATAACGACTGCTTAAAAAAGCAAAAACCAACCAAGAGAAAAAATCATTGATTTCAGGAACAAAAACCAAACAGCTTTTCCACAGATTAAATCTTGAAAAAACTCAACAATAAAGCCCTATCCCCTGAATTATCCCCATATAATAGTAATAGTAAATTGTTTAAATTAAAATATAACTATATAAAACAAAACTTCCATGCGCTTCACCACTCTTTTGGAAAATATTAAAAAGTCATTGCTGTTTGCGGAAAAAGCTTTGGGCAGAACCGCCAGCTTGCCGATTTTGAGTTCGTTTATGATTGAAGCTGAAAAAAATCAGGTCAAGATTTCCGCGACCAATCTGGAGATCGGCATTGTCAGTTCTTTTTCCGCGAAGATTGAAAAAGAAGGCAAAGCTGTCGTGCCGGCAAAAGCTTTGATTAATTTCTTGAGTCAGGTGAACGAAGCCAAGCTGGAATTTTCTCTGGACGAAAAAAAACTGAAACTGAAAACCAATGATTATCAGGCTGAGTTTCAAAGTCTGGAAACCGAAGAGTTTCCGATTATTCCGGAAATAAAAGACAAAAAAGTTTTACGGGTTGAAAGTCCGCTTTTGGCGAAGTCCCTGGAACAGGCGATTGTCGCGGCGTCGCGCAATGATTTTCGGCCCGAGCTGTCGTCGGTTTTTTTGGTTTTAAACCAGGGTCTGGGCTTGAAATTTGTTTCAACAGACACTTTCCGGCTGGCGGAAAAAACCATTCCCGACAATGAATTTCAGGTTTTGACCAAAGAAAAAGTTTCCTGCTTGATTCCTTTACGGACAGCCGAAGAGGCCATGAAAATCGCTAAAGAAAAACTTGAGCCGTGTGAGATCTCAATCGAACCAAATCAAATTCAGTTTTCCTGGAAAGAAACAACTTTGGTTTCCCGGGTTTTGGAAGGCGAGTTTCCCGATTATGAAACAGTTGTGCCGAAAGATTTTGAGTCGCAGTTTTCGTTGTCGCAGGAAAGATTTTTTGAAGCCTTGCGGGCAACCGGAGTTTTCGCCTCAAAGCTCAATGACGTAAAACTGAGCTTTTTGGCGAAAGACAAGAAGCTAGTTTTGCACGCCCAAGATAGTTTTGTCGGCCAGAATCAGGCGAAAATTGAGCTTGAGTCAAGCAAGGGCGAAAACAAAGAAGTAGTTTTCAACTATCGTTATTTGCTTGACGGCTTGCAGGCTCTGGGTGCCAAAGAAAAAATCTTTGTTGGCATGGGCCAGGCGGAAAAGCCGGCGCTTTTGAGAAACGAATCTGACCCATCTTACTTTTATATTTTAATGCCGCTCAGACTATAGCTTAACAACCCCGACGTTAACAGTCGGGGCTCCGACCGGAAGCGTCGGAGCTCACAACTTACAACTAACAGCAGGAGAATGGGAAAGACAAAAAAGCGCGAAAGCGCTTTTTTGTACTGAAAAAGACAGGCTTGAAGAGTTTTACATCCTAGACTCCGGAAAACTCTTTCCTCAGTTCCATAACTCTGCCGGATTCTTCAACCGCCCTGATGTAAATCTCGTTTCTCATTAAGACTTGAGACGGCATGAAAAATACTGAATAAAAATTATCCGCCGTCGGTTCAAAAACAATCACGGGTTTGTTGTTGAAATAAAACTCCACCCGGCTGAGCCTGGTGATGGAG
The DNA here is from genome assembly GCA_001001185.1 of Parcubacteria group bacterium GW2011_GWB1_45_10. Taxonomy (GTDB): domain Bacteria; phylum Patescibacteriota; class Minisyncoccia; order UBA6257; family Brennerbacteraceae; genus UBA10122. The sequence continues at coordinate 28,160 of LCKC01000005.1, forward strand.
CTGATTTTGGCGGAGATCTTTAAAGATTCGCCGGACCTAACTAGACTTGAATCCTGCGGGTCAAGCAAAAATATCTGCGAATAAATTTGGGTTGATGGGTTGTTGCTCAAAATGTTTTGCGTCAGCCAGAGCTTGACACCAGCTTCCCAGTTTGAAAACTGCGGGTCGTTTTCCGGATTTTGCGGCTGCGGTCCGAGCGGATTTTTTTTGTCTATCCAGAACAAAATGTCGTGAACCTGCGGTCCGGTCTCTGTCTGAATAACATAACTGCCGTCAAGCATTGGTTTTTGCGAAGACAGGGTTTCTGCCTGAAAAAAATCTTCTTTGGGAAACTTCGGCAAAGCCTGTTTCATGAAATCGTTCCAGATCGGCGCTGCGGCCATGCCGCCGGCCGCCTCGCGCTTCATTTCTGAATAATCATTGTTACCGACCCAGACGCCGGCAGCCAATGTCGGTGAAAATCCTAAAGTCCAGGCGTCGCGATAATCCTGCGAGGTGCCGGTTTTGGCGGCCACCTGATATCCGGGAACAGTTAACGGGCCGTTGGCTTGGAAAGTCGGCACTCGCGAGGCGTCGTCGGACAAAACACTGTTCAGGACGCGGACGTATTTTGAATCAAAGATCTTTTTTTGTTCCGGTTTGGCTTCAAACAAAACATTGTTTTTATTGTCCTTGATTTTCAGCAAAGCGAGCTGGGTGTTTTGGACGCCGTCGTTTGCCAGGACAGAATAAGCCTGGACCATGTCAATCAGCCGGACGCCGCCGCCGCCAAGAATCAAAGACAAGCCGTAAAAAGTCGAGTCTTTGTCGAGCGTCGTCAGACCGAAGCTTCTGGCGGTTTCAATCGCCTGGTCAATGCCGACAAGATAAAGCAGCTTGACTGAGGGCACGTTTAACGACTGGGCAAGCGATTTTCTCAGGCTGACCGGGCCGCGGAACTGGTTATCGTAGTTTTTCGGGTGGTAGCACTCGGGTTTGGTGTTTTGTTCAATGTCCGGGCCGCACGAAGCCGTGAACTCCGTCGGCGTGTCAAACATGATTGAATCTGGAGTGTAGCCTTTTTCAAACGCTTTCAGGTAAACAAACGGCTTGAAGCTTGAGCCTGGCTGCCGGGTGGACAAAGTAATGTTTTGGTTGCCTTGTTTTTCAAGATTAAAATAATCCCGGGTGCCGACCATGGCTAAAATCTCGCCGGTTTTCGGATTCTGCGCCAGGAGGCTGGCGTTGTCGGCGTTCCAGGTTTTGTCGTTTCTTTCAGCGCCGTCAAAGACGGCTTTTTCCGCAACCTGCTGAAGTTCCCAGTCAAGCGTGGTGTAAACATTCAAGCCGCCGGTTTCAATCAGCTGGGAATCATACATTTCTTCAAGCAGGGATTTGATGAAAAACACGAAATGGGGCGCTTTAATCGGAAATCTTTGTTTGGAAAACTCAACCTCGTCTTTTTTCGCCAGTTCGCTGTCGGCTTCAGTAATCCAGTTAAAATCTTTCATTCGGTCCAGAACATATTCCTGCCTTTCTTTGAGCTTGTCCAGGTGGCTGCCGTAAGGCGAGTAATAGCTCGGCGCTTTCGGTAGGGAAACCAGATAGCTCGCTTCCGCCAGCGTCAGTTCGCCGACAGATTTATTAAAAAAAGTCTTTGACGCCGACTCAATGCCGTAAGCGTTTGAGCCGTAAGGAATCTGGTTCAGGTAAAATTCAAAAATCTGGTCTTTGGAATATTTTTTTTCAAAACGAATCGCTAAAATCAGTTCTTTGATTTTTCTCGTCAAAGTCCTTTCCGGAGTCAGCAAGGTGTTTTTGACCAGCTGTTGGGTGATGGTTGAGCCGCCTTGAACAGACGTGCCGCGGAAAATCGGGTTGATGACCAGGCCGCGAAACATGCTCCGGATGTCAAACGCCGGGTGTTGGTAAAACTCGGCGTCTTCAGCCGCTAAAGTCGCTTTTTTGACAACATCCGGAATCTGGTCAAAACCGACAACCGTTCTTTTTTCTTCGCCGTGAATTTCATAGAGAACGGTTTTTTCGTCCCGGGCGAAAATCTTGGTTGACTGGTTGACGATTCTTGAATCAAAGCTTTCCGGACCGGGCAGGTTGTAAGTAATCAGCGCCAGCCAGGCGAAAAATCCGAAAAAAACACTGGTGCCGACGACCAGGAATAATTTGAACGGTTTTTGGTTATTGGGTTTCATTGTCTAATCATAGAACAAATTGCGGGATTTTTGAACTGCCGGTTTTCCTCTGTTGTGTTATATTAATTAAGACAGATTATGAGAAACGATTTTTTTGAAGAACTCAAATGGCGCGGTCTGCTTTTTCAGGCGACGGAAAACAGCGAAGAAGTTTTCCGTCGGCCAACGACTTTTTATTGGGGGATTGATCTGACCGCGTCGAGCCTTCATCTGGGACACCTCCTTGGGCTTTTGATGATGAAACGGGCGGTTAAATTCGGACACAAGCCGATAATTCTGGCAGCTTCAGGCACGACCATGGTTGGCGATCCGTCGGGTAAGGAAAAAGAAAGGCCGGTATTGTCAAGACAGGAGATTGAAAAGAACAAAAAATCAATCAAGCGGCAGATTCAAAAGATTTTGCGGGGCGAAAAATTTTTGCTTCTGGACAATCACGACTGGCTTGGCAAACTCAAACTGCTTGAGTTTTTGCGGGATGCCGGCAAACACATCACCCTGAATTCCATGCTTGATAAAGAGTCTGTTAAAACCAGACTGGGGCGCGAATCAGGCATTTCTTTTGCCGAGTTTTCTTACCAGCTTTTGCAGGCTTATGATTTTCTTTATCTTTTTGAAAAACGCGGCTGCCAGGCCCAGGTGGCTGGTTCGGACCAGTGGGGCAATATGGTCCAGGGAGTTGATTTAATCAGAAAAAAGCTGGCCAAGCAAGCCGCGGCATTGTCATGGCCTTTGATTGAAGACCCGCAAACCGGCAAAAAATTCGGCAAGTCCGCCGTTGGTAAAACCATCTGGCTTGACCCGGAAAAAACCCATCCGTTTGAGTTTTACCAGTTTTTTGTTGGCATTGAAGACTCTTTAGCGCCGAGGCTGGCAAAGTATTTTTCTTTCAAAAACCAGATTGAAACCCTGGCCCTGGAAAAGAAATGGCAGGAGAAAAAAGAAGGACGGAAGCTCCAAAAAGAACTGGCGTTTGAGATGACTGTTTTGGTTCACGGCAAATTGAAAACCTTGACTTAAAAGACATTGAATTTGTGAAAACGGCTTTACCTTATGCAAAAACAGCAAAAAAACCAGGAGAGCTTACCCTTGAAGAAGGTTTATATATAACAGGCCTCACTAGTTCAATGACAGCCTCAAGATATCTGGTTCAACAAAATGGTGCGACAGGAAAGATTCTTTTTAAGAGATTTTTCTGGATCAGAAAGGGCAAGAGAGATGTAGCTATAGTTGAGTTTTTAGAACAACGTTGAAACCAAAAACCCCGCTATCAAGCGGGGTTTTTGGTTGTTTCTGATTATTTTTCGGTTTCAAAAAAGCCGTCAACTTTTTTCTCTTCCTCGGGGTCAAGTTTGCTTTCTTCAACTTCTTCCAAATCTTCGTCAAGATTAACTTCGCCAAAAAGGTCTTCGTCGCCT
>LCKC01000006.1 GCA_001001185.1 Parcubacteria group bacterium GW2011_GWB1_45_10
TCAAAAAAACCTGAAGTCGCGGTTGACAGGACATTTTATCCACTGTTAAATAAATAATAATTAAAACAAAACTATGTTCAAAAAAATAGTTCTTGCGACGTCGCCTTTTTTCTGGGCGGCTATTGCTCTCCCCGCCATTGTTATGGCCGCCAGCCTGTTTGAAGGCTTTTCTCCGCCGCTTAAGTTCAAGCAGCCCGGCGACCCGCAAAGACCAGGGCTTTGGCTCATCAATGACGGGGATTTCAAAAACGGGAGTTTTCAATACTACAAGCGCTGCGGCGACTCAAGCTGCATCAACCGCAAAGAAGAAGAGATTAATAACGTCAAAACCAACTACCTGAGTATGGTCATGTATCATGACGAAACTCCGGGAAACTATATCAACATGGAGGCTTCCGAGCTCCAAACCGGATATGTTTTCGGCCAGGGGTATGAAGACACTTATCCAGAACTCGGACGCCCGGTGACTGTCAGCGCCAGAATGAGATGCTCAAACTGCAACTTTGACGGCTCCGGCGGCCAGATTGGTTCGTGGGGGCTTTGGCTCTGGAACAGCTACCCCGAAATTCAGCCTGACGGAACTTTTGGCGGCGGCAATCCCATTAACTCAATCGGGTTTGCCTGGGCCCAGGAAGGCGGTGTTTTGCCCGGCGGACTGAACATTGAGGTTTTTAAAGACAATCTGCCGGTTTATTTTGTCCCGCTGTCTTACTTTATGCCGCCGATTAATCTGAGAGACTGGCACGATTACAGCTTCACCTGGACCATTGACTCGTCAAGCATTGAGTCAGTTGCTTATTACATTGACGGGACCCTGGTCGGTCAGACAACGATTCCCGGCAATATGCCGGCGCTGTCGCAGACAATCTGGCATGACAACCAGCTCGTCACTGGTTTTGACCAGAACGGCAGACCACTCACCGCTCTCGTCAACCCCGAGCTGCCGCAAGCTCTTGAGATTGACTTTGTTTCAGTCAGTCAGTAATCTCAGCTGACACAGATATGCCTATCCCTAAAAAATCCGCCACCATCGTTGTCTACGAATCACCCGATGGCCATGTTATCCGCGAATGCCTCGAAGCCTGCAACTACCGAACTGATGTGATTTGGATCGGGTCTCGAGAGGAATTTTTGTCGGTTTTAAACAATCCACGTACAACAAACGACATCGTTGTTATTGACTCCCACGGAGATCCGGAAAAGGGATTTGTGACAGATATGGAAAAACCAGTCGGGTTTGATGAAATTTCTGCGCTTAAAGGACTACAGGGGAAAAATGTGGTCGGCGCCGCATGTTTTATGGGAGTTCAAGGTTTTACCGAAGCGTTTAAGAAAGCAGGTGTTGGGTCATACGTAGGGGCAAGCGACAACATATCAACGCCGTCAATTATTCTGTTCATCACTACTCTTTTTTACTCATTCACCAGAGGTAGTTTTTACCCTGAGCTTGGAGATGTGTCGTGGAAAAAAGCAGTTGAAGAAGCTGTACAGAAATTCAAAGAAGATAGTTGGAAACCTTATTTCACCACATAAAAACAAAAACACCGGAGTTTCACTCCGGTGTTTTTGATTCTTACGCCGCCAGAATCTGTCTAATCCGTTTTTCGGAAGCTTCGGCTTGACGCTCGGCTTCCGCAAGAGCTGCCCAATAGATTTCCCATTCTTCCTGGGGCGCGTCATCTTCAGGCGGGTGCAAAAGAATCTTGGTTATATTCATACTGCCTCCTTACAGTTTGTTTTGCTAATGAAATTATACTCTAAAACCAAGTTTTGACGCGTCAGACGCATCTTTGAAATAAGCTCGTAATCAGCGTATAATGAAACACTGATTGTGCTCAAACAGAGCTTAATTTTTATTATTATGGCAGGAAATAACGCTAAAAAACTTGCTCCCCGACCCGCCAAAAACGAGACTCGCTCAACTTCAGTTGAGCGGCCGCCAGTGGTCGTGATTATGGGCCATGTTGACCACGGCAAAACTTCGCTTTTGGATTACATTAGAAAAGCCAGGGTCGCAGCCAGAGAGGCGGGCGGCATTACCCAGCATGTCGGCGCTTATGTTGTCAGACATCAAAGTTCAGATGCCGGAAATCAGATGTCCGATGTCCGAGAAATGAAAGAGATTACTTTCATTGACACGCCTGGCCACGAAGCGTTTTCAAAAATCAGGGAAAGAGGCGCCAAACTCGCGGACATTGCCGTCCTGGTGATTGCCGCTGAAGAAGGTTTGAAACCGCAAACAAGAGAAGCGCTGAAGCTGATTCAAGACTCAAAAATGCCGTTTGTCATTGCCCTGAACAAAATTGACCTGCCGAACGCCAACCAAGACAGAGTCAAACAGCAACTGGCTGAGCTTGAAGTTTATGTTGAAGACTGGGGCGGCAAAATCCCCTGCCTTGGCATCTCGGCCAAAACCGGACAAGGTATCAACGAGCTTTTGGAAATGATTTTGCTGATGGCGGAGATGGAAGAGCTAAAAGCCAGTCCTGAAGCTGAACCCAAAGGCGTGATTATTGAATCTTCGCTTGAACCCCAGGAAGGCGTTACGGCCACGGCGATTATTCTTGACGGCAAAATATCGCTTGGCCAAACAATCTACACTGAAACCGCCGAAGCCAAAATCAAGAGCCTGGAAAATTTCCTTGGCGAAAGAGTCAAGTCTTTAAGCTTTTCTTCGCCGGCCGTGATTACCGGCTGGGACAAACAGCCTTTAGTCGGAGAAACGTTTTCGACGCAACCCTCTGACTCCGTTCAAAACAAGCCTGAAGCCCCGGTACCGCAAGAAATAAGCGCAGACGCAATAACGCCCGCCTCCACTGAAAATTCCGGCATGGTGAATTCGCCGGCTGGCGGAGAAAAAACTTTTTCTTTGGTCTTGAAAGCAGACGTTGCCGGATCTTTGGAAGCTTTGGAAGCGATTGTCAACCAGTTGTTTGTCGAAACCGAAATCAAACCAATCATCCAGGAAAAATCCGCCGGGCCGATTAATCTGGCTAACCTGAAGATCGCCGAATCAACCGGCAGTGTTGTTATCAGCTTCCGTTCAAAAATGAACCTTGACGTGAAAAACTACGCCAAAGACAGGAAAATCAAGATTTTTGAAAGCGGGATTATTTACGAACTCCAGGAAAAACTCAAAAAGCTTTTGGTGGAAACTCAAAAACCCGACGAAGAAAAAATCTCCGGCCAGCTGGAAATTTTGGAGATTTTTTCCGAAAAAGACAAGAAAAACCATCAGGTTGTCGGCGGCCGGCTTTTTGAAGGCCGGGTCAAAAAAAATCAGAGATTCAGCTTTAAAAAGACTGATGGCCAGGTTTTTGACGGCAAGGTTTTGAGCATCAAAAAAGGCAAACAGGCAATGGAGTCTGCCGAAGCGGTTAATGAAATCGGACTCCAGATTGAAACCTCAGGCGCAGTGGAAAAAGGCGACAATTTTGAGTTCAGGGAAAAATAAAACCAATGGCGAAAAAAAGAATTGAACGCTTGGAAGAGTTTATTCTTGAAGAGCTTGGCTTAATCATCAGAAAAGAGTTTGACGATCCGACTTCAAGCTTTATTTCACTGACCCAAGTCCGCCTTGGCTCTGACCTGACCCAGGCAACAGTCTATATTTCAATTTTCCCGGACAAACACAAAAACCAGGTCATTGACAGACTCAACCGAGCGCACGGTTTTTTGCAGGCAAAGCTTTATCAGCGGATGTCCACTTATAACCTGCCAAAGCTTTATTTCAAATACGACCCGAGCATTGCCCAGAGCGCCAGAATCAACCAGCTGATTGAAAAAAACAAAGAGGAAAAGTAAGATGTGGGTATTGGCCACGTGGTGAAGTAGCTAACACGGCGGTCTGTCTGGCTGCGCCAGATCTCGCGCAGCGAGACAAAACTCTCATGAAATATTGCGTTTATGTTCTACGAAGTTTAAGGAATGACGATATTTACGTCGGAAGCACAGAAAACATAGAAAAAAGAATCTCCTTACATAATGCGGGAAAAGTCAGATCGACGAAACCAAACAGACCATGGAAACTTTTGGAACATTATGAGTATAATTCAAGAAGCGAAGCTGTAAAACAAGAAGGGTTCTTGAAAACACATCAACAGAAAGAGATGATTAAAAGAACGTTTGGCCACGTGGTGAAGTAGCTAACACGGCGGTCTGCAAAACCGCTATTCACCGGTGCAAATCCGGTCGTGGCCTCAGGCAGACGCAATCGGGTGAGTGGCGGAACTGGCATACGCGCGGCACTTAAAATGCCGTGGGGTAACCCTTGAGGGTTCGAGTCCCTCCTCACCCACTAACAGGAACTTTGCGCAAAACCATTTTTAGGGAAGAAAAAATTTAAAATCCTTGAAATTGTAATTTATGAATGTCTTAACTCGTCTTTTTATATTTGGAACAATTTTTGTTTTAGTACTCGCGACTCTAAATTTGTATAGTGGGAGTTTTGATGTTTTGCGCTGGGCGGTGTTTATATCCGGTTTGGCTCTTATCTACACCATCTATCGAAGTGGTACTATTGGGTGGGTTATTGTTTTTACCGCAATCAGCATAGTATTCAATCCGTTTTATCAGTTTTTAAATTTAGAAAAAAATATTTGGCGAGGGGTGGATGTTTTTGTGATTGTGACATTTTCTATATTTCTCTACCGTTATTATGGCTTATATAAAAAAGGGGTAGAATTTGAAAAATATGTTTCTTCTTTATTCCCCCATGACATTTGGGTGATTGTAGACCGAACAAAAGATTCTTCAAAAAAACTTGGACGTTTAGTGGAATCAGATACAAATCCAGATTTCACTTTTCGGCACATCACAACGGGAAAGATAGTAGCGGTCGAGTGTAAATTTCATTCCTATTTTTACAAAGGTAAGTATGGAGATTCTGGTACTTGGTGGCGCAAAGATCAGGGAAAACGATATCAAGCTTATGGGGCAGGGCACAAAATACCGGTTTTTGTCGCGATAGGTATTGGCGGGAATCCTAAAAATCCCCAACGCTTGTTCTTTTGCCCTCTTGAAAAACTCAATAATGTCCCATATGAATTTATTACCGAAACTGATTTGAAACAATTTGAGAGGAAACGTGATGTACAGTTTTTATCAAATTCTTTCTAAATTCATATCGCCATAAGCGACGAAAAGTTTTCAAGCTATGTTCAAGTAGAGTACAAATAAAAACAGCGAGTGTGCCAAGCACTCGCTGGAAAGAAAGATACGGCTCTTGGAAGCCATTTACGCCAAAGTCTGAGCCTCACGAACCCATTCTTGAAAGCTTTCGAGGCTGTCAAAAAGAGTGTTTGGCTGGGGCTGGACCTGCGCCACCGGGCCCCAGGGAACGCGAGTACAGGCTTTGAGCGGGACAAAAGATTCATAAGCAGCCTTAAGCTGGGCGGCAACAACCCCGTCAAACCGCCAAAACTCTTTTTCATTCCTGATTAAATGGCAAAACTGGGTCCATCTTGCCCACTCCGGACGGATGCCCATAACCTTGTGGCTCGCCATGACTATATGGCGTTTCATCAAAAGCCGCAGCTCTTCTCCATGGTTTGACGATGATTGGGAAAAGATTGCCACATTCTGCTTTGGAGCCCTTTGTCTTCCTTCCAAAACATCTGTCCGGCAGCCGAGTTTTGAAAGGCTGGTTATTAAAGCAAGCGCAGGCTCGTCGCTTTCGTGCGTTACAAATATCACGTTCATCTCTGACTCCTTTTTATATTGTGAAAAGAACTTTTGGTTTTACTAAGCCAGGTGCAACCAAACTCCCTGGAAGCCGGCTGTTTCAATGAAATAACCGTTTTCCAAGGGGGAATCCGCCAGTTGACGGATCCCCGATTCCCTCCTTATTGATTCGAATTCTTTTTCTTCCAAAACAGCCTTTTGAGCTTGTGTCCGCCGCCGCCGGCGCGCTCACCATTCAGCTTGCTGTGACGGCCAGGGCCGCGCGCAGCTCTCTGTTTCCCCTTTTTCTTGAAACAACCAAAATCAACAGACATCACACACCTCCGAAAAGAATTGAATCGGCCGCAGTTTGGGATTTTACGGCCCGCGAGTTGACTAACTCTTTATTGCTGGGATTTAAGAGCTAATCAACTCGCGAACCGCAATTTGTTTTAAAGAACTGTTTTGGTTCTTTCAGAACCAAAAACCTCCGGTTTTTGCCGGAGGTTGAAGACTTTTCTTGAAACTACGCTTTAGCTAAAACTCATTGTCTTTACTCCCGGCCGATTAAAAGCAACAAATACAAAGTTGAGGCAGGTAATTGTTGCCGCCAAAATTGTTCTGAGGGAGTAATTTTGAACTGAAGATCGACTCATTTGTTTGTCTTGATTCAATTTATCAAATCCTGAAACTTTGTCAACCCCGTAGTAGATTTTCGGCCTGCCCGCAATCGCTGGTGCGATAACTCCTGCAGGCGGGCAACTTCCAGCAATGCGCCAAAGGCGCAGCCGAAAATACACTACAGGGTCAACCCTGCCCCTAATTCAGCAAAAACTTGTCCAGGAAAAATATCATCAAGCCAAGGCTCGCGGCAATTGCCGAAACAATCCAAAAGCGCATGGTAATCTGCGGCTCAAGCCAGCCTTTGGCTTCAAAATGATGGTGAATCGGCGCCGAGATGAAAACTTTCTTCTTGAAAAACTTTTTTGAAACCAGCTGAATAATGTCGGATAAAGACTCAACCACCAGAATAAAAGCGAAAAACGGCAAAAGAAACACGGAGTTGGTCAGAAGCGAAATGATGGCAATCGCTACACCCAAAGACATGGCGCCGGTGTCGCCCATAAAAAACCTTGCCGGATAAATGTTAAACCACAAAAAAGCAATCAAAGCGCCGATTAAACTGCCGGAAAACATTGCCAAGTCATACCTTTGGTTGGCAAACGCCACGACTGCCAGGCAAGACAGCGCAATCAAAGCCACGCCTTCAGCCAAGCCGTCCAGACCATTGGTCAGGTCCAGAGAAAAAGATGTCGCCACAACGACAAAAATGAAAAACAAAGCGTACCAGAAAATGCCGATATAAACCTCGCCCAGAAAAGGCAGGTGCAAAACATCCCAGTTCAGCTTGGCGGCAAACCACCAGGCGCCGAGCAAAGCGACAACGCCGAAAAGCAAAATTCTTTCTTTCATACTGAAACCGTTTTTGCCGCGGAATTTGACAATGCCGGCAATGTCGTCCGCCGCGCCGACCAAAGCCGCCAAAACCATAGCCGCCAGAGGCAGATAGGTTTGCGACCGGGACAAAAAGTTGAGGTTGCCCCAGAAGCCGTCAAAGATTTGCGAAAGGCTGAAAAAAAGCAAAGAAACAATCACCACAGTGCCCCAGATAATCACCCCGGCCATGACTGGCGTGCCTTCTTTTGAAGCGTGCAGCCGGTTGAAAATCGGCGCGCCTTCTTTGGCAATGACTTTCCGGGTGTTGAGTTTTTTGATCAATTTCTCCACCGGCAAAACCAGAAACATGCCGACGGCAAAAGACAAAACGGAAACGGTCAAGAACCTGACGACTTGGATGATTTCTGTCATAAATTTATCTTTCTAAGTTTTCGCAAATTTCGGTTTCTTCAAAACGAATCTCCGAAGAAATATCGTTCAAAGCGACGATGGAAAAATATTTCACTTTTAAAGACAGCGATTTCGCCAAAGCAATCTCTTCGGCGACGCCTGGAGATATTTTACCAAAAACCCAGACTTCGTCAGAGATTTTCACCAGGCTGTTGTTGGCTTCAATCAATCTTTGTCTTTCAATGCTGTCCATCAAAAAATAAGAAAACATCATAAAAGCCGAAAGCGGGGTGTGGTTTTTTTCCAAAACAAACTTGGTGATGTACTCGCGAAGATAAAAATTCTCCCGGGCAAAAGCAGTGAAAACGATTTTTGACATTGATTTAATTCCGGTTTTTCCAGTACCAGTTAATCAGGCCCATGGTATCGCCGAACCGGTCTTGCGAACCGAGAACCACGCTCAAAACCATTTTTTTGTCGTCTTTGAACACCACCAAAAGACTGCCCGAAGCTTCCGGGGTAAAGCCGGTTTTTGAACCGAAAATTCCCGGAATCCTTGAAACCAGAGTGTTTGTGTTTTTCAGGTTAAAAACTTTGTTGTCCGGAGAAAGAATCTTAATTTCGCTGATTTTGGAAATCAAAAAAACCTCCTGGTTTGATTTCAAAATCGCTTCGGTTAAGTTTTTCAAATCCATGGTTGTTGACAGGTTGTTGGACAGGCCAACCGGATCGTAAAAAAGCGTGTTGTTCATTTTCAGCTCCTGGGCTTTTTTATTCATCTCAAAAACAAAAAACTTGCTCCCTTCCGGAAAAACCGCTTTTGCCAAAGCCTGGGCTAAAACATTGTCCGAACGAATCAAGATGAAATAAAAAGCTTCTTCAAGGCTGAAGTTGTCCCCGTCTCTCAAGTCTGGGTAAGGATTTTCAAGCTTCAGGTCTTCTTCAAAAACGAAAAACCTCTGTTTTTTGTCAGTGACGTTTTCCGAAGCGACCAAAGCCGTCATCAGCTTGGTCAAAGAAGCAATCAGCAGTTTTTTCTCCGGCTCCTTGGCAAAAAGCGTTTTCTTGTTGGTCAGGTCGTACAAAAGCCCTGATTCAGCGCTGATTTCCGGAGCCGCAGACAAGCCGCTGATTGATGCCGGGAAAAAGTTCAGCGGCAAGTAAGTCACCAAAGGATATTTGGGTTTTGGGCTCGAAAAAGAAAAGCTCGGCGGCGGCGGCGCCTGGTTTACCGGCCGGACGCCAAGATAAAAAACGCCGGCAAAAATGGAAAAAAGGAAAAAACCGATTCCCAGAAGATATTTAAAGTTGTCCCTCTCCATTGTCTGTTTGTTTGATTAAATCAACCAAGCGTTGGTTCAGTGTTTCAAACTCCGGCAAATCTTTTTGATTTGCCAAACCAAGCAGCTTCAAAAGTTCAAAAGACGGCTGGTACAAAAACGACAGACCCGACTTTTCTCTTTGGACCAAGCCCCTCATCAGCAAAGACCTTAAAATATAACTGGAGTTGACGCCGCGGATAAAATCAATTTCCGGACGCGAAATCGGCGCCCGATAAAGAATAATCGTCAAAACCTCAAGGCTTGAAGGCGTCAGGTCTTCTTCGGTGTCCTGACCCAAAAACTTTTCCAGGTAAGGATGATTTTCCGGTCTGGCGCCAAGCTGGATCTCTGTCTCGGTTCTGAGCAAAACCAAACCCGAACTCGGGTTATTTGAAATTTTATCATGATATTCGGAAATCAGCTCTTTGAGCGCGACTTCCGAAAGATTCATTAATTCGCCGAGTTTTTTCACGGCTAACGGCTCGCCGTAAGCAAAAAGAATTGATTCAAGGATTGAAATTCGTTTTTGTTTTTCTTCGTCGGTCATGGCTGGTGGAGTTTCATTATTTTTATTTCACCAAAATCTTTAGCCTGCGAGAGCATGATGTTTTTTTCGCGGAACAGGAACAAAACCGCCAGAAAATTGATAATCACGTCAATCTTTTTCATTGAACCGCCGGCAAGCGTATTAAAGCTCAAAACGGCCCGCGACTCGATTTTCAGAATAATTTCTTTGATTCTTTCTTCAACCGAAACCACCCGTTCAAGATAACCGGACACTTTCGGAAGCAAAAACTTTTCCAAGGACAAAGACAGCTTTTTAAAAGCCTCAACCAGGCTTTCCAGGTCCAGGCGCTTGGGCGGTGAAAAAACCGGCTCCCGGCCCTGCCAAAGCTCTCTGGTAAAAATGCGGCTCTTGTTTGCCAAAATCTCTTTGACGATTTTGGCCTGATTTTTATACCGCCGATACTCTTGCATCGCGTTTTCCAGGTCTTTTATCTCCGCTTCCTCTTCCTCGGTCAGATCAAGCATCGGCAAAAGTGTTTTTGATTTTATCAAAAGCAGGCGCGAAGCAACAACCAAAAAATCCGCCAGCTCGTTCGGGCTAAACTCCTGCTGGCTGATAATTTCCAGATATTGGTCAGTGACCTCGGCCAAAGCCACTTCGCAGATATCAAGTTTTTGCTGTTCAATCAGCTCAAGCAAAAGATCCAGCGGCCCTTCAAATTTTTCAATTTTTATCTTCATCCCGTTAGAAGTTCCGGAATGACCGTTTAATTGAACATTCGAATAAAGTTTTTGTTTGTTTTGCTAATAACATATCAAAGAATAACGATTACTTTGATAAGCCTTCCCAAGCTCAAAAAAATGTTCCAGGAAAAATTGTCCAGAAGCTCTTTGAACATTTTATGGCCTTCATGCTTGTATTCAGAGATTGGCTGATGCTGAGCGTAATTTCTCAACCTGACGGTGTCGGTTAAGTGTTCCATTGCCTCAAGGTGGTCTGTCCAAAGAATGTCCATAATCTGGAGCAGTCCGACTCTCAAAAACTCCGGGTCTTTCATCTCGGTTTTTTCAAAGAAAAACTTGGCGACCGATTGTTTCAGACTTTCGGGAGAATCAAACTCGTTTTTCAGACTTTGTGACAGATTAGTCAATGAATCAAGTTCACGCCAAACCGCATCTTTGTCAAAAGTTTCGCGAACCCGGCTTGAAATAAACAGCTCAAGAGCTTCGTCAATGGTTTTTTTCATAATTTCCTTCAGCTTTCCGCTATCGGCCGCCAAAATCTCTTTTCGCTTCCGGTAAATGGCATCTCTTTGCTTGTTCAAAACATCGTCATATTCAAGAATGTATTTTCTGGTGTCAAAGTTCGCGCCTTCAACCTTTTGCTGGGCTGAATCAAGCGCCTTGGAAACAAACTCGCTTTCAATCGGCTGGTCTTCAGGAAGCTTTAATCTCTGAATCAAACCGCGGATTTTGTCCGAACCGAAGATTCTCATCAAGTCGTCTTCCAAAGAAACAAAAAAAGAGGTTGAACCCGGATCGCCTTGGCGGCCGGAACGCCCGCGGAGCTGATTGTCAATTCTTCTGGCTTCGTGCCTTTCCGTGCCAATGACGTGAAGTCCGCCAAGACTTTTTATCAAATCTGATTCTTCGGCGGTTGAAGGATTGCCGCCCAGGATAATGTCCACGCCGCGGCCAGCCATGTTCGTCGCCACCGTGACTGCGCCTTTTTTGCCGGCTTGGGCAATCACCTCGGCTTCTTTTTCGTGCTGCTTGGCGTTTAAAACATTATGAGAGACACCCTGTCTTTTGAGCAAAGCTGACAGATGCTCGTTTTTTTCAATCGAAACCGTGCCGATTAAAACCGGCTGGCCTTTTTCATGCTTGTCTTTAACTTCTTTTACCAGCCAGTCAAACTTCGCTTTTTCCGTGACAAAAATCTTGTCGGAAAAATCCTTCCTGACCAAAGGCTTATTCGGCGGAATCGGCAAAACATCCAGAAAATAAACCTTGGCAAACTCTTCACTTGAGGTCAGGGCCGTGCCGGTCATGCCGGAAAGAATCTGATACATCCTGAAGTAATTCTGAATCGTGATGGTTGCTGAGGTCCGTGACTCTTCCTGGACGCGCAAGCCTTCTTTGGCTTCAATCGCTTGGTGCAGGCCGCCCGAATACCTCCGGCCGTGCATCAACCTGCCGGTGAACTCGTCGACAATGACGACTTCGCCGTCTTTGACAACGTAATTTTTGTCCCGCTTGAACAAAAAATAAGCTTTCAAAGACTCTTCAAGGTGGTGAACCAAAACCAGATTATTGTCTTCGTAAATATCCCGGCCAAAAAGATCTTTGATTCTTTCAATCCCGGAATCCGTCAAAAACACAGAGTGCTTTTTTTCGTCAATCTCAACGTCTTTTTCCGCGTTCAAGCGGGGAACCGCCAAGGCAAACTCCCGATAAATCTTGGCGGCGTCCATGTCGGGCG
Organism: Parcubacteria group bacterium GW2011_GWB1_45_10; assembly: GCA_001001185.1. Taxonomy (GTDB): domain Bacteria; phylum Patescibacteriota; class Minisyncoccia; order UBA6257; family Brennerbacteraceae; genus UBA10122. Next base: position 11,821 of record LCKC01000006.1, read on the forward strand.
AAGCAATAATCAAAGGCGTTCGGGCTTCGTCAATCAAAATACTGTCAACTTCGTCAATAATCGCAAAATAAAGCTCGCGCTGGGCCAGGTCGTCTTTCCGGTAAACCAAATTGTCTCTGAGGTAATCAAAACCGAACTGATGGTTGGTGCCATAGACAATCTCGGCCTGATAAACTTCTCTTCTTGAAACCGGCCTCAAAAAATCGTGAAAAACTTTGAAGCTGCCCAAGCTATCTCTTTGCCTGTCTTCCTGGGGTTCGCTCTTCCACTCGGGGTCGTACAAAAAAGAGTTTTCATGGATCAAGCAGCCGACTTTGAGTCCCAAGAAGTGATAGATCTGTCCCATCCAAACCGTGTCACGCTGAGCCAGATAATCATTGACCGTAATGATATGAACGCCCTTGCCGGTCAGGCCGTGAAGATAAGCCGGCAGGGTCGCGGCCAAAGTTTTGCCTTCGCCGGTTTTCATTTCCGCAATCTTCCCCTGGCTCAAAACCGCGCCGCCGACAATCTGCGAATCAAAATGTCTCTGGTTCAAAGTTCTTTTGGCGGCTTCCCTGACCAAAGCAAAAGCTTCCGGCATGAGCGTTTCCAGAGATTCGTTTTCCGCCCTTGCCTTCAACTCAAGGCTTTTTGCCTGAATCGCTTTGGCATCAAGCGAAGAAAAATCTTTTTCCAGTTCATTAACCGACTTAACCAAAGGCAAGAGCTTTTCAATCGCTTTTTGATTTGCGTCTTTAAAAATTGTTTTGAAAACTTTCAGCACTTATTTGGATTCTTTCAGCCGGCGAGCCTTGTCCCTTGACCCAACCAAAGATTTTTCTTTTTCGGTTTTCAGCTGCCTCAAAATCTCTGATTCAACCACATCAATCAAGGCGTAAACATCCTCGCCTTTTTCCTGGCTGCGGATTATTTTTGCCGGCAGGTAAAGGTTCAAAACCAGCTCCAGTCTTTCGCCTTCGCGGCGATGGGAGATTCTTGAGATGGAGACGTTAAATAAAAAGTTTTTGCCGAACCTTTTGGCGAACTTTTCAATCTTTTCAAGCTTTAAGTTCAGGTAGCTGCGGATCTGCGACGTGAGCGTAAAATCATTGCTTGAAATTTGAAGTTTCATCCCGTTAGAAGTTCCGGAATGACCGTTTAATTGAACATTCGAATAAAGTTTTTGTTTGTTTTGCTAATAACATATCAAAGAATAACGATTACTTCGGGACTGGGTTAAGTGCTGAAACTATCTTCTCTTGGCAGCTTTTCTTCTTCTTTTCGGGGCTGCCTTTTTCGCGGCTTTCTTGGCCGGGCGCCTTCTTTTTGGCGCCGCTTTTTTCGCCGCCGCTTTTCTTCTTCTTACGGGCATGGTTTTGAATTTTTTAATTGATAAACGCCGACCGATCCCGCCTTGCGAAGACTGAACGTTTACCACTGACAAACTTGGGAACCGAATTAATAACTTATATCTTAATTTTAAAGATATAAATCATCTTTGACAACTGTGGATAACTTTTTTTTAAAGATTTTTTCAAAAAAGTTTAAATCAAGAGAACGGTTGAGTTTCAAAAAACATGACTTTCTTGATGGTTAAAAATCAAAACCGCAAACCACAATCAAAGAAATCAAAAAACCGCCCGGAAAAAGAGGTTGGTTGACGTTTTTGGGGTTAGATTTTAAGAGGTCGGAAAGAATTGCTTTGTTTTAAGCTTTTATTTATAATGAGTTAACTCGGGATAAAAACGCCTGCTTGCTTCAACCCCTGCTGGACAGCACTCACTAAAATCATACGATAGGAGTAAACTTCCAGCAGGGATTCAAGCAAACAGCTTTGATTGGTCAGTCCCACCCCAAATTGTCTGAAAGATTGACTTTCCTTAAAAACCGTGCTATAATGCCTTTTAGTGAGTGCCGTTCAATTAGTTGCGCAAGCAGCCAAGAGAACAGCTCCAATCGTATGTGACTACGCTCCCGCTCTGCGGGAGCGTAGTTTTGTGATACGCAGATTTTTTTGCTATGATTGAATAAATGTTGAAAAAATTCCTCCAAAAACAAATTCCTTTTTCCGCGGCTTTTCTGGTGATTTTAATGGTCAGTGCCCTGAGCGCTGGTTTGTTTTTCGTTTTCCGGAACAAAATCTACCAGTACCAGCTTTACCTGGTTGACAGTGAAAAACCGAGCTCCATTTTCAACCTGGAATACGGTTCTTTGCCAAAGATGAGTGAAGAAAGTTTTTTTCTGCGCATCAAAAACCAGTTAATCTCTGATAAAGCCAGCTTTATTGAAGCCAATCTGTCAGAAATGGAGTTGAAGTTTTTTGACCGGGGCCAGGAAACAAAAAAATTCAAAATCATCGGCAAGGGCCTGGATGGTTCCTGGTGGGAAACGCCGGCCGGAATCTACAAAATTGAAACCAAAGAAAAAGTTCATTTTTCCTCAATCGGCCAGGTTTACATGCCGTATTCAATGCAGTTCCAGGGAAACTTTTTCATCCACGGCGTGCCTTATTATCCGGACGGCCGGGAAACCAATCTGAACTACACCGGCGGCTGCATTAAACTTTTGACCAAAGACGCCCGGGAAATTTTTGAGCTGAGCAGTCTCGGCATCCCGGTTTTGGTTTTTGAAAAAGATTTCCAGAAAGACGGATTCGTCCATGAAGTCCAGGCGCCGAAAGTTTCCGCCCAGTCTTACTTGGCCGCCGACCTGAAAAACAACTTTGTTTTCTTTGAAAAAAATTCCAGCTCGGTTCTGCCGATTGCTTCGCTGACAAAACTGATGACCGCTGTCATTGCCACGGAGTACGTTAATCTTGAAAAAGAAATCGAGGTCACCCAGGCAATGCTCGCACCGACCTCGGTACCGCGGCTGAAGATCGGACAAACCTACAAAGCCTACGACCTGCTTTTCCCTTTGATGACTGAATCGTCAAACGAAGCGGCCCAGGCTTTAAGTTATTTTCTCGGCCCGCAAATGTTTGTTGAGCTGATGAACAAAAAAGCCGAATCTTTAGATATGGAGTCAACGGTGTTTGCCGATTCTTCGGGCATCAGCCCGGTTTCCGCGGCCAGCGCCAAAAACCTGTTTTCCCTGGCAAAATACCTTTATTTCAACCGCCAGTTCGTGTTAAGCCTCACCAACAACTCTATTGATACCTCAGTCTACGGTGCGCCGAAGTTCAGCTATTTATCAAACTTCAACAAGCCAGGAAATAGCTCATCAATCTGGAAACAATTTGTCGGCGGCAAAATCGGACTGACCAAAGCCAGCGAGCAGACAATTGTCTCTGTTTTTGAGCTTGAGCTGAAAAACGAAAAGCGGCCGGTGGCGATTATTGTCCTTGGTTCAAACAACAACTTCAAAGACGTTGAGGAGATAATTTCCAGGATAAAAACTTTTTATGAATAACCTCAATAAGCTCTCGGAAAACAAGTTTTTTATCTGGGCCTGCGCCGGCATAGTCTTTCTGGGCTTGGCGGCGCTGAAAAACGACTTTATTTTTTCCAACAGCCTGGTTTCCCGGATTGCCGACCAGGTCCAACCCTCAATCGAACCGCAAAAACTCCAGCTTGACCCAGCGCCCAAAACCGTCAAAGCGGTTTATCTGACCGGCTGGTCTGCCGGAAACCCGAAAAAAATCCAGGAGATTATTGGTCTGGCGAAAACCACGGAAATTAACGGCGTCGTCATTGACGTCAAAGATTATCTTGGCAAGGTTTTTTTTGAAACTGAAAGCGAGCTGATAAGAAATATCGGGTCCATCGACCCAAGAATCAAAAACTTCGGCGAACTGGTGAAAAAACTTCATCAAGAAAACATTTATGTCGCGGTCAGAATCGCGGTTTTCCAGGATCTTTTTCTGGCTGAACGCCGGCCAGAGTATGCCGTGAAAAACAGCTTAACCGGCAAAATCTGGCGCGACAACAAAAATCTTGCTTGGGTTGACCCGGGCTCAAAATATGTCTGGGACTACAATATTGAGATCGCCCGTGAAGCCATCCGCCTGGGAGTTGACGAAGTCAATTTTGATTACATCCGCTTCCCTTCTGACGGCGCAATCAACCAGCTTGAGTATTCTTTTTACAAGACTTCGGAAAAAACCAAAGCCGAGCAGCTTCAGGAATTTTTTGCATATCTCCACGAAAACTTGAAAGACAGAGGCGCCAAACTTTCCGTTGATTTGTTCGGCTTATCAACCATCAACACCGACGACCTTGGCATCGGCCAGGTGATTGAATACGCTTTCCCTTATTTTGATTATGTTTCGCCGATGGTTTATCCGTCGCACTACGCTTCGGGATTTCTCAAATACAAAAATCCGGCGGCTTATCCTTATGAAGTGATTGACTACTCAATGGAAAAAGCCATTGCCAGAAGAAGCAAGCTTGATTTTGAACTCAACCAGGCGACGAGCACGGCCACAACCAGCCTGCCTTACATTAAAATCTCAAGACTGCCGAAAAACACCAAGCTGGCCGAGATCAGGCCATGGCTTCAGGTTTTTAATCTTGGCGCAGACTATACGCCGGAAATGGTCAGAAAAGAGATTCAGGCAGTTTACGACAACGGGCTTGGCGTTGGCTGGTATTTGTGGAACCCGTCAAATATTTACAATCAAAACGCGCTTTTGAAAGAATAAGACAGCCGTAAAACCTGCCTAAAAAATAATGATAGACAATTATAAAAATGATTTCGAAAAATTTCTTGCCCATACGGATGAAAAGCAGATTTTATTAGAAGAAATTTCTAAAGAAATAGAAAAATACGGGGCCAAATCATTGTTGGACATCGGAGCGGGCAACGGTTTGTTGAGCGTTCCCCTTTCAAAAAAAGTTGAAAATTATCTTGCAATTGAATCAAACAAGGGTTTTGCGACAAAGCTGCGCGAAGCCAAACTTGAAGTTATTGAAGGTGTTTTTCCCTTAGAAATCCCGGGCGCTTTTGACATGGCACTTGCCTCTCATTCTATTTCGTACGAAAAAGATTCATTCGAACCGTTTATTAAAGAAGCGTGGAAATCAGTTAAATCGCGCGGGGTCCTCCTTATCATCACTTACCGCGGCCAAGAGGATGACTGGACGCGGCTCATGAAAGACCTGGGTGAAAGCCATGAAGACCACAATCGCATTGGCTTTAACCAGATTATTGAACTCCTGGCTTCTCTTGGCAAAGTGAAAACGCGGAAAGTTATTACCCGGGTAAAAACAGACAATTTGGAAGATATGATTCAGGCGCTTTCGTTCGTCGCCAGCGACGGAAAACCTGAAAAAAAAGAAAAATTCCTCGAAAATCACTTACGGTTAGGGAAAATACTTAGCGAAAAATATCAAGATAAAAACGGCTATTTCTTCCCGTTTCAGCATTTTTTCATAATTACCGAAAAAAGCGGCTGATTTATTCTGATGGATAAATCAACCGGACTAAAGTGATTGTGCCTATGGAAGAATATCTACCACCAATGATAGGTATTCCAAATTTCCTTACTAGTGCCAGGGGAGAGAATCGGACTCTCGACCTCGGCGTTATGAGTGCCGCGCTCTAACCATCTGAGCTACCCTGGCTTTTCTTCTGTGTAGCGCGCACTCATTTTACCAAAAAACCAAGTAATTTCCATAAGTTTTTGACAATTAAGTTGATTGTCAAAAGAACGGTTTTCCGATAAAATACAAATACTTTACGGGTGTAGCTCCCGCCGCCTCCGTCAGCTGACGGATTTGGCGGGCGAGCATCCCAAAAACAGAAGTTTTCACCTAAACCAGGTGATAGGCGAAAATATTTAAAGATGCGGGTGTAGCTCAGTCTGGTCTAAAGCGCTGCCCTGTCACGGCAGAGAACGCCGGTTCAAATCCGGTCACCCGCGCAGTTCGACAAGCTCACTGCAAGCACCAAAAAGTGTCTGGTTTTTAATACTTTATTTTTAGCAATGCTCGCCCTGAGTTTATCGAAGGGTCACCCGCGCCATTTTTCTCCGTCAGCTGACGGATTTGGCTTTACAAACATCAACTTAAAAAACAAAAGCAGCCCTGACATAGTCAGGGCTGATATGGTTTTGTCCTCGGCGAGAGTCTTGCGACCGGCGCCGAGGCCCAAAGTCTTTTACCGGCAAACGCCGGGATTAGGCATGATGGCATAAGCCATCAAGTTTAAATGATATCTGATACAGCCATCACGCGGAAGGCTGCACTTTGATATGATACGGATTTAAGTTTTTCATCCTCTGAAATCCTGGTGCCTCCGCTGGCCCGTTGAATTTCTTTAAAGGGTTAGCTCAAAACAATAAGAGCGTCATTTTGAGCTAACCCTCACGGCGCATGTAAAGAACTTGCTCTGCTTATATTTTTACAGTTTTCGGCTGATTGTCAAGTTAAGCTTTTGTGGATAACCTGATGGTTTTGAGACACAGCAAAAAAGAGCCTTTTAAAAAGCTCTTTTTTGGATTCCACGTTTTAGGCCGACAAATACGGCATTAAAGCCATTTGCTTGGCGCGCTTGACTGCTTGCGACAAGTCTCTTTGGTGTTTGGCGCAAAGCCCGGTTTTTGTCCTTGGTTTAATCTTCATCGAAACCGCGACAAAACGGCGAAGGGTTTCAGCGTCTTTCCAGTTGACCTCATTGCGGCCGCAAAAATAACATTGTTGTTTAAGGTTTTTCATTAAAAATTAAAACGGCGGATTGTCTTCCACTGGCCCGTCTTCCGGCAGATCAATCACCGGGATATCTTCCTGGCTGGATTTTGGCAGTTCCTGGGAAAACTCGTTTTTTGAGCCGGCAAAACTGTCCTGCTCAAAACCGCCGGCTTTCGGTCCAAACTGGACTCTTTCGGCAATGACCTCTGTCCGGTATTTTCTTTCGCCTGACGGCGCGTCCCAAGACCGGGTTTTTATCCTGCCTTCAATCATCAAAAGTTTTCCTTTTTGGACATATTGCTTGCAGATCTCGGCTTGCCTGCCCCAGACAACCACGTTGTGAAACTCGGTTTCTTCCTGCTTCTGCCCCATTTTATCGTTCCAAACGCGGTTGGTCGCCAAAGGAAAACTGGCGACTGACTGACCTTGCGGCGTGGTTCTCAGCTCAATCTCTTTGACGACGCGGCCGATTAAAAAAACTTTATTAAGATTCATCCCGTTAGAAATTTGAGAAAGTTAATTGTTTATTCGCAGAAACCGAGACGACAGTCGGCTTCGCCTTTATTATAAAAAAGACTCGCTTGTTTGTATTTGAATTTCTAACGGGATTCATTGTCTAAAATTTCTTTTAGTTTCGTGTCCAGGACTTCTTCTGAAACCTGAACTCTTTCTTCCTGACGCGGCTCTTTCTGGAAAGACTCGATTTTTCTTGTCAAAGTCCTGAGTTTTCTGATTTTTTTCGGCTTTTTCAGCTCAAAAATCATTTTTCTCAAAATATTCGGCTCGTACTGCAAAGCTTTTCTGACTCCTTCAACGCTGGTTGAAGCGCCGGAAAACTGAAGTTCGCCCCAAAAACCGGTCTTTTGCTTTTTTATCGGATAAGCCAGGCTCCGCTTTTCCAGAGTTTTTTCCGTAAGAATTGAGCCGCCCGAATTAAGAATTGCTTGCCTGATTTTTTCTTGGTCTTCAAGAGGCAGGCTGTCTGTGCCCAGATCTTTCAGCCAAAAACAAATTTCATATTCCATAACGCAACAATTTTAGCATAAACACTCGGATAAATCCAGAGTTGGCATTTTTCTGTTTTTGTGGTATTTTAAACAGACCAAAGAAAGGAGGCTTGCCATGAAAGCCTTTATTTACATTGAAGGTTGCGGCTTGGTTTCGATTCCCCAAAAATTTGAGTTCGCCAAAGACTTGGTGATTGTTGCTAAAGGCGGGAAAAATTGTCTTGCGGTGCAAGTCTTGGAGTTCGGCGAAAAAACCGTCAGTGAAGATAGCGGCCGGCCGGAATTTTTACGGCCAAGCCTTCAAAAAGTTTCAGTTCAACTGCCAAGCCCTGGCAAAAAACTGGCAATTAAGAAGGCTTTGGTTAAACAAGGCTATCAGAACGTCGTCATAGGGAGGATTGTTTACGCACCTTAAAAGAAGTCTCACAAAGCGAGACTTCTTTTAAATTCATCTTGGTTGTTTTTATTCTGTTTCCGAAAGGTCGGTTTCCAGATCAGCCTGCCTGGTTCGGGCGCCCGGTTCCATGATTTTTTCAACAATTGTTTTGACAATCTCCGGATGCTCTCTTAAAAAAGTTTTTGACGCTTCAATGCCCGTGCCGAGCTTTTGCGGACCAAAAGAGTAGCTCGCGCCGGCGCGGCTGACAATGCCGTACTTGACGCCGGTATTTATCAAATCCGCCAGATAAGAAATGCCTTCGTTATACATAATGTCAAACTCCGCGGTTTTGAACGGCGCCGCGACTTTGTTTTTGACAACCTTGGCTTTAACCCGATTGCCGACAATCTCGTCGCCTTTTTTAATCTGCGCCGACCGCCTGACCTCAATTCTAACTGAAGAATAAAACTTCAAAGCTTTGCCGCCGGGCGTGGTTTCCGGATTACCGTAAGTGCCAATCTGCATCCTGATTTGATTGATAAACACAATCACGGTTTTGGTTTTGGCGACAATCGCGGTCAGTTTTCTCAACGCGTGAGACATCAGCCTAGCTTGCAAACCAATAAACTGGTCAGCCATCGCGCCCTCAATCTCCGCTTGCGGCGTCAACGCCGCCACTGAATCAATCACAATAATATCCAGAGCGCCGGTCTTGACCAGGCTCTCAACAATTTCCAAAGCTTGCTCGCCGTTATCCGGCTGGGAAATCAACAAATCGTCAATCCTGACCCCGATTTTTTTGGCGTACTCCGGATCAAGTCCGTGCTCAGCGTCAATAAATGCTGCCCGGCCGCCCCGTTTCTGCGCCTGAGCAACCATATGCAAAGCCAAAGTGGTTTTGCCGGAAGACTCCGGCCCAAACACTTCAATCAGCCTGCCTTTAGGCACGCCGCCGACTCCCAGAGCAATATCCAGGGAAATCGAGCCTGTCGGAATCGCATCAACATCAACTTTGCCAACCTCTCCCAACTTCATAATCGCGCCATCGCCGTACCTGGATTGAATGTCTTTGACCAGCTCTTCCAAAGCTTTTGTTTTCAAGTCTTTGGCTTCAGAAGATTTTGAGAGTTTCTTGGGCATGAGTTAAGAAAAATTATTCTAATTAACTTAAAGTAGTCAATTTAATTATAGCAGAAAACAATCCAGGCTTTGCTCTAGCTTGACACAGGGGACAATGAATGTTATATTTAAACACCCGTTCTCTTAGGACGCGAGTTTCATAATCAGATAAATAAAAAGGAGGTATCAATGAAACTTTCGAGGCTCTTCGTGAAAAGAGTTCCTGAATACATTGTTTCAAGAAGACCCTGGTTCGGATTTAAACAGATCCGCAGCCGCTTTGGTCTCTGGCCAGGAAGAAAAGTTATCATGACAGATCTTGGCGGGAAATTCTCTTTTACCCTCACCTCTTGGCCGTTCAAAGATGGAAAAGACTGGTGCGTAAAAGGAATAAAGAAATTCAGAGATGGGGATTTGATGGAAGTGTCTCGCTTCCTTTCTGACTCCAGCATCTATCCTTACGATGATGGGAAATGGAACGGGACAAACTATATCGAGCGCCGCTTCCTGCTCTGGCCCTTTTAAAGAGCTGTAACAAAACAGCCAATGATAGCCCCGACGTTACGTCGGGGTTTTTCTGTTCTCATTGCTCTCCCGTCTGAAGCGAATTGCCTTTGCTCAAGAGCATTCTGAAACTGAATTTAAAATTTCTGAGCGAATAAATAAAAATGACAGGCGTCCTCGCAGCGAAACGTAGGGGGATGTCATTTTTATTGTTATGAGCGAAGATTAATTTTTATTCAGTTGAAGTTTATGCGAGTGAGCAAAGTTATTCGCTCTTCTTTATCACCATTTTTCTGACGACGGCTTCCTGGCCGAAAAAATTGGTCGCTTTGAACTCAATGATATTTATCTCCGAGTTCAAGAAAATGTCTTTGCTGAAACTTCCTTTTTCCAAACTGGTCGGCTCGCTGTTAATGAAAAAATCTTTGACTTTTCCGGAAACCCTGCCGGAAACCGAAAGATTGCTGAAAATACTGGTGTCGTTAATCTCGTTAAGAACAATCTTTGGCGGCAGAACCAACGCAATAAACTGGTAACCCAGATAAAAAACCAAAGCCAGCAAAACCAAGAGCCCGGGATTAAACTCCGCCAGCTTGAACGAGGTTTTTGAAGCAAATCGGTTTTGCGGCAAATAATCCTGGTTGCCCGAAGTTTTAAAACCTTGAACCGCTTTTGCCAGTTCAGAATAATCAATCTCGGCGAACCGGGAATATTTTTTCAGAATGCCTTTGAGATACGGCATTGAACTGACTCTTTTGAAATTATCCGATTCAATTTCAAAAATCAGCTCTTCAGAAATTCCGGAAAGTTGCGAAAACTTCATCCTCGACAAACCGGCGGCTTCGCGAGAATCTTGCAAAAACTTTCCCAAGCTCTTGGCTTCAAGTGCTTCATTGTTAACGGTTGGCTTCATCTTGATTGTCTTTTTCAAAATCGCTCTCCGGCTTCAGGCTGTCCGGAGACTGGTCAGAAAAACCTTCTTTTGCGTAAAAAACGTCTCTTGGCTTGGCGCCTTGCGACGGGCCAACCACTCCCCGAGCCTCAAGTAGATCAAGTAATCTGGCAGCCCGGGCATAGCCGACGCGCAGATGCCTTTGCAGTAAAGACGCCGAGGCTTTGCCGGCTTTGACCACAACATCGTAAGCCTCCTGGTAAAGCTCGTCGTCGCCAACGTCAAAAAGTGTTTCTTCCGAACTGGAAAAATCCTGCGTCAGCATCTCGGAAAGTTCCGGATCATAGCCGTAATCTTCGCCAAGGAGTTTTTGGCCTTTTTCTTTCAGGTAAGCGACAACGCGCTCAGACTCTTTTTCCGAGATGAACGGGCCCTGGATTCTTTTCGGCTTTGAGGTATCCGCTGAAATAAACAAAGAATCGCCCCGGCCCAGAAGTTTTTCCGCGCCAGCCGCGTCAAGAATCGTCCGGGAATCAACCTGGGAAGCGACCTGGAAAGCGACCCGGGCAGTGATGTTCGCTTTAATCAATCCGGTAATTACTTCCACTGACGGCCTCTGGGTGGAAACAATCAAGTGAATCCCAGTGGCCCTGGCCATCTGCGACAAGCGAATAATCATGGCTTCAAGCTCTTTGCCGTAAGTCGCCATTAAGTCAGCCAGTTCATCAATGAAAATAATAATATAGGGCAGGGTTTTTTCTTTGAGGTGACCGATTTTCTGGTTATAAGAATAAATGTCGCGTGAATGCTCCGCCAAAAGCAGGTCATACCTTCTTTCCATCTCTGAAATCGCCCACTTCAAAGCAAGAATCGCTTTTTTTCCTTCAGTAATCACCGGCGACAAAAGATAGGGGATGTTTTCATAAGTTGAAAGCTCAACCCGCTTCGGATCAATCAGAATAAACCTCAGGTTTTGCGGCGAGTTGCGATAAATCAAAGACGTAATCGCGCTGTGAATGAAAATAGACTTACCTGTGCCCGTGGCGCCGGCCACCAGCAAATGAGGCAGTTTGGAAATATCCGTAAAAATTGCCGAGCCCATGACATCGCGGCCAAGAGGAAAAATCAAAGGATTTTGCGTCTCAGTGTATCCCGGAGCTTCCAGTAAAGTCCTTAGCCTGACAATGCTCGGCGATTTGTTCGGCACTTCAATGCCGACCAAAGACTTGCCTGGAATCGGCGCTTCAATTCTCAAAGGATGAGCCGCCAAAGCCAGGGCTAGATCGTTTTGCAAAGCCACGATTCTTGAAAGCTTCATGCCCTGGGCTGGTTTTAAAGTGTATTGCGTGACGGTCGGCCCGATATTCACTTCTCCCATTTCCACGGGAATGCCGAAATCTTCAAGCGTCCTCTGAATTATCTGCGAACTCACCCGGGTATCTCCGACAGTCGGTTTGGCGCCATCAATCTCAAGCAGATCCAGCGGCGGAAACTCCCAGCCAGCCGCGCCAATAAAAGGCTTGCGCGATTTCTTGGGTTTGAAAAAAGTCTGGCTGGCCGGCTTTTCTTCAAAACTTTCTTCGGCTGGATTTTCTTTAACCATTTCTTTTAACTCATCTGCCGGTTTTACCAAAATCTCTTTTTTCACCGGCCTGGCCAGAGCCAGTTTTTCTTTGCGGTCGTTAAAAAATGAAACTGCCAGCTCCCAAAAATCAATCACAAAACCAACGACAAACAGCGCCAAAAACGCAATCAAGCTCGGCAGAAAACCAATGACGTTTTCCAGCGAGCCAAAAAACTTCCCAAAAAATCCGGTCAGCCCCGGCTCCAAAACATCGCCCAGACCAAGCAAAGACAAAACCATTAAAACCATTCCCAAACCAATGCCAAGATAAAATCCGTCTTCTTCATTTTGTTTAAACAAGAAAACCGCAAAAGCGAAAAAGGCGAACGGCACCAGCCACTTGCCCAGGCCGAAAAAATCAAACAAAACCGCGGAAAAAAAACCGCCCAGCGGCCCGGAAAGGTTGAAGTAAGAAAATAAAAACAAACAGCCGAGAAAAGCGAAGAAAACTCCAAGGATAATCCTTTTTACCAAAGGACTGAGGTCCAGGTTTATTTTCGGCAGTTTAAACGACTCAAGCTTCGCTTTTGTTTTTACTCTTTTTTTAGACATTGATTTGCCGGTTCACTATTTATAATAACTAATCTTCAGTAACAAATCAAAACAAACCAAAATCGCAAAATTCCGGCAAAACAAGTTTTGTTTTAAGGTTTATTTCCTGGCTTTTTTAGTCCTGACCAAAGAAGCGTCAGACCGGTCCTGAACGCGAAAACCCGTGCCGGAAGGAATCATTTTTCCGATAATCACGTTTTCTTTCAGGCCGCGGAGATGATCAACTTTGCCGGACAAAGCCGCGTCAATCAAAACTCTGGCTGTGTGCTGAAACGACGCCGCGGACAAAAAGCCTTCGGCGCCCAAAGCGACTTTGGAGATGCCCATCACCAATTGATAAGCCTTGGCCGGTTTTTTCTTGGCTTTCTTCAGTTCATCGTTGACCAAAAAGAATCTTGATTTATCAATCACTTCTCCGGGCAAAAAGTTTGAGTCGCCGGTCACTTTAATCTGGACCCGGGAAAACATCAGCTTGACAATCACTTCAAGCCAGCGGTCGTCAATGTCCGCCCCCTGGGAAACATAAATCTTTTTAATCTCTTTGATAACATACTCTTCCGCCGACCGCTTGCCCAAAGTCAAAAGGATTTCTTTGATGTCAAAACTGCCTTCGGAAAGCGGCTGTCCTTTTTTAACGACGTCGCCGGCCTTAACCAAAATGCTAAGCCCGGAACTGACCGGATATTCGTCAAATTCTTTCCTGGATTTTTTCTTGGTTGATTTTTCCAACGGTTTGATTTTTATCACCCTGTCTGAACCGACCGGCGCAATCTCGTGAACCGCGCCGTCGCGTTTGCAAAGAGCGGCCTTGCCTTTTGGCGAATGAAGCTCAAAAATCTCTTCAACCCTCGGAAGACCCTGGGTGATGTCCGCGGCCAAAGCTGTGCCGCCGGTATGGAAAGTCCTTAACGTCAGCTGCGTGCCTGGTTCTCCGATTGACTGAGCCGCGACCACGCCAACCGCATCGCCAAGCTCAACCAGTTTGTTCCGGCCAAGGTCAAAACCAACGCATTTTCGGCAAAGCCCGAATCTTGTTTTGCAGTAAAGCGGAGACCTGACCCTTAAATGTTCAACGCCCGAATCAACGATTTCTTTGGCTTTATACCAGTCAATCTCGTCGCCTTTTCTGGCGATAATTTTGTTGCCGAGCTTAACGTCTTCAACCAAAACGCGGCCGAAAATAATCTTGGAAAAATCCTGGAAAGCCGAACCCAAAACCCTGGTCAAACGTTTTTTGCTGATTAACCGGCCGACAACGTCGCCGCAGTCCTCTTCTTTAACGACCACATCCTGGGCAACGTCAACCAGTCTTCTGGTCAGGTAACCGGCGTCAGCCGTGCGTAAAGCCGTGTCAACCAAGCCTTTTCTGGCGCCGTGAATGGAAATGAAATAATCCAACGGGTTCAGGCCTTCTTTATAGCAGCCTTCAACCGGAATCTCGTAAATCTGGCCGGAAGGACCAGTCACCAAGCCTTTCATGACCATCAGCTGCTGCGCCTGGTCTTCATTGCCCTGGGCTTTTGAGTTAATCAAATTAAGCACCGGACCGGTCGGCGGCAAAGTTTTGGAAACCAGACCCTTCAGCTCGTAAATCGTGTTCGTCCAGACCTGAATGACTTTGACTGATTTTTCTTTGGCGGAAATCAAACCCTGAACAAACTGCTCGCTGATGTTTTCAATCTGTTTTTTGGTTTCTTTAATCAGGTAATCCCTTTCTTTCGGAATAATCAGGTCATCCATACCCCAGGACAAACCGGAAAGCGTTGAATAAACAAAACCGAGTTTTTTCAGCTGGTCAAGAAAAGCTCCGGCTTTGGCAATGCCCTGAAAGCGGATGAATTCGTTAATCGTTTTCTGGATTTTTTTCTTGTCCAGCTTGTCGTTGACGAACTGCGTTTTTTTATCAAGAACCTGATTGAAAATAATCCGGCCGACAGTTGTTTCAAGATACTTGTCTTCAATGTCGCTGAACTTCGGGTTTGAACGGTCAACCGGGATTTTTATTTTTTCTCTTAAACCGACGACTTTGACGTCGTGCGCGTAAACCGCTTCTTCAAACGAAGAGAAAATCTTTTTCGCTGACTGATTTTCGTCGTCAAAACTTGTCAGCCAGTAAATGCCCAAAGTCATGTCTTTTGAAGGTTCGGCAATCGGATCGCCGGTCGCCGGTTTCAAAACATTGTTTGTTGAAAGCATGATTTCTTTGGCTTCCAGCTGGGCTTCTTCAGATAAAGGCAGGTGAATGGCCATGGCGTCGCCGTCAAAGTCCGCGTTGAACGCCTGACAAACCATCGGCGGAATCTGAATCGCCAAACCCTCAATCAAAATCGGCTTGAACGCTTGGATTGAAAGCCGGTGCAGAGTCGGCGCCCGATTGAGCAGCATGTATTTGTCGCGGATAACTTCTTCCAAAATCTCCCAAACAACCGGGTCGTAATCTTCAATCATTCTTGAGGCGGCTTTGGTGTTATGAGCGATTTCGCGCGAAACCAGACCGTTTATCACAAACGGTTTGAAAATCTCCAGAGCCATTTTTTTCGGCACGCCGCACTGATCAAGGTGAAGTTCCGGACCGACGACAATCACTGACCGGCCGGAGTAGTCAACTCTCTTGCCCAAAAGATTCTGGCGGAACCGGCCTTGTTTGCCTTTTAAAATGTCTGCCAGAGACCTTAACGGCCGGCGGTTGGAAGCCAGGGCGGCCTGGGGACCTGACTGGGTTTTTCTTGACGAATTATCAATCAAAGCGTCAACGGCTTCCTGGAGCATTCTTTTTTCGTTCCTGACAATGACCTCGGGAGAGTTAATCTCGATTAATTTGCGCAAACGGTTGTTGCGGTTGATAATCCGGCGGTAAAGGTCGTTTAAATCTGATGAAGCATAGCGGCCGCCGTCCAGCTGAACCATTGGCCTTAAGTCCGGAGGAATCACCGGCAGCACCGTCAAGAACATTGACTCGGGCTTAATGCCGGCGTCAATGACTGATTTAACGAGCCTCAATCTGATCAAAAGTTTTTTTCGGGAAAGCGATTTTTTGTTCTGGATTTCTTTGGCCAGACTGCGATATAATTTTTTCAAATCAAGCTCCTGCAAAATTTTTCTCACTGGTTCGGAACCGGTTTCCGCTTCGAAAATGTGGCCGAACTTCATCGCCATCTGCTGGTATTCAAGTTCAGTCAGGATTCTTCCTTTTTGAATCGTTTGGATTTCGTCTTTTGTTCTTTTGTAAGAAAGCTCAAGTTTTTTCAGATTTTCTTCCAAAGATTTCCCTTTCTGCTCTTTTTTCAGAGCTTTGGTTTTTGAAGAAAACTCAATCGCCAGCTCTTCCAAAACTCTTTTCTTGGCTTCGTCGTCAACCGAAACAATGATGTAGCCGGTGTAATAAACGACTTTTTCAAGCTGGGGCAGAGAAATGTCAAGCAATGTGCCGATCCTTGAAGGAATGCCTCTCAAAAACCAGATGTGGGAGCACGGCGCCGCCAAAGTGATGGAGCCCATTCTTTCGCGCCTGACAATCGAGTTGGTGACCTCAACGCCGCAACGGTCGCAGACCACACCCTTGTAGCGCATTTTTTTATATTTGCCGCAGTAGCATTCATAGTCTTTCGTCGGGCCGAAAATCCTTTCGGAAAACAAGCCGTCTTTTTCCGGACGCTGGGTGCGGTAATTGATGGTTTCCGGCTTGATGATTTCTCCGTAAGACCACTGCAAAATATCTTCAGCCGAAGCCAAAAAAAGTTTCAAAGCGTCAAAATCAACAATGCTCAAGAGGCTTTGCTGGTTTTGCTTTTTTTCGATTTTGTTCGGTTGAATGGCACTTCTCATTTTATTTTATGTTTGTCGCTTTATCTTTAAAAATCAGGCTTCATCCTGTTTATCTTCTTCCGCCCGCCTCTCGGCCAAAGTTTTTTCGCCAATAATCTTGACGCCCAGGGCCATGCCCTTCAGTTCGTTGACCAAAACCACGAAAGACGCCGGGATGTTCGGTTTTCTGATTGGCTCGCCCTTGACCAATGATTCGTAAGTTGAGGCCCGACCGAAAATGTCGTCGGATTTAATCGTCAAAATTTCCTGCAAAGTATGGGCCGCGCCATAGCCTTCCAAAGCCCAAACCTCCATCTCGCCGAATCTCTGGCCGCCGCCCCTGGCTTTGCCGCCAAGCGGCTGCTGGGTAATCAAAGAATATGGGCCGATTGAGCGCATGTGAATCTTATCTTCAACCAAATGATTAAGTTTCATCAGATAAATGCTGCCGACCGTGATTTTGTCGCCCAAAACCTCGCCGGTTTTGCCGTCAAAAACAGTTGTCTGGCCTGACTCGGGAAGGCCGGCTTTCGCCAGCTCTTCTTTAATGTCTTTTTCGCGGGCGCCGGAAAAAACCGGGGTAATCGCGCGATAACCCAGTTTTGCCGCGGCCCAGCCAAGATGAGTTTCCAAAATCTGACCAAGATTCATTCTTTTGACCACGCCGACAGGGTTTAAAATCACGTCAATCGGCGTGCCGTCAGCCAGATACGGCATGTCCTCAACCGGCACAATGATTGAAACCACGCCTTTGTTTCCGTGGCGGCCGGCCAGCTTGTCGCCGACCATGATTTTTCTCAACTCCGCCACTTGAACGTGGACCCTTTTGATTACTCCCGGCGGCAGTTTGTCGCCGCGATCCCGGGAAAAGATTTTAATGCTGATAATCCGGCCCTGCCTGCCATACTCAAGCCTCAAAGAGCTGTCTTTGACTTCTTTGGCTTTTTCGCCGAAAATCGCGCGCAAAAGCTTTTCTTCGGCAGAAAGCTCTTCTTCTCCGCGGGGCGTAATCTTGCCGACAAGAATGTCATTTTCCCTGACCTCGGCGCCGATCCGGACAATGCCTTCTTCATCAAGGTCTTTCAGTCTTTCTTCGGAAACATTTGGAATGTCCGGGGTTGTCTGTTCGTCGCCGAGCTTTGTTTCCCTGACGTCGCAGGTGAATTCGTGAATGTGAACCGAAGAAAAAATGTCTTCTTTGACGACTTTTTCAGAGATAATAATCGCGTCTTCAAAGTTGTAACCGCCCCAGGGCATGAACGCCACCATCATGTTCTGGCCCAAAGCCAGGCTGCCGTTTTCCGTTGATTCGCCGTCGGCAATCACCTGTCCTTTTTTGACTTTATCGCCTTTCTTGACCATGGTTTTTTGGTTAATGCAGGTGTACTGGTTGGTGATGGCAAACTTTTTCAGTTCATAACTCCGCTCAACTTTTTCCGGCGCGGCGTATCTGATGGAAATTCTTGAAGCGTCGGCCGACAAAACCTCACCATCGCCTTCGGCAATCACCATTTCGCCGGAATCGTAGGCGGCTTTTTCTTCAAAACCAGTGCTGACTAAAGGCGCCTGGGGAATGACGCAGGGAACGGCCTGGCGCTGCATGTTTGAACCCATCAATGCCCGGTTGCCGTCAGTGTTTTCCAAAAACGGAATCAGCCCGGTGGCAATCGAGATTAACTGCTGCGGCGAAGCGTCAACATACTCAACGTCTTTCAGATGAACAACCAAAATGTCATGCCCTTTCCTGACCTTGACTTCTTTTTCAGTCAATAATCCTTTCTCATCGCGCGCCACCGTGCCGTGGGCAATCAAATATTTTTCTTCTTCATAAGCGTCCATCCAATGAATCTCGGTTAAAACTTTGCCGTCCTTAACTTTAAGATACGGAGTTTCAATAAACCCGAGTTTGTTAATCCTGGAATAACTTGAAAAATGGGAAACCAGGCCAATATTCTGGCCTTCCGGAGTCTGCACCGGGCAGATCCGGCCGTAGTGGCTGAGATGGACGTCGCGGACCTCAAGCCCGGCTCGTTCTCTTTTCAAACCGCCCGGACCCAAACTGGAGATTGTTCTTTTATGTTCAAGCTGCGACAAGGGATTGGTCTGTTCCGTAAAATGCGACAGCTGCGAAGTCATTAAAAAGTCTTTGACGGCGTTGATTAAAGGCCGCGGGAAAATCAGCTGGGCCGGATTTGAAGTCGCCAAATCAATGGTTGACATCCGATCCTGGATGGTCCGCCTCATTCTGGAGATGCCGACAATTAACCGGTCGCGCAGAATTTCGCCGACCGCCCTGACTCTCCGGTTGCCCAGGTGATCGATGTCGTCGGGAATTGCGCCCAGAGTGGTGTTCAAACGGATAATTTCCTTGACGACCGCGACCAAATCTTTTTTGTCCAAAAGCCTTTCTTGAGGCGTGTAGTTTTTCGCTTTGTTTTCGTTAAACAGTCTTTGGTTGAACTTAAACCGGCCAACATCGGAAAGATCGTAGCGCTCCGGCCGTTTAAACATGGCGTCAAGAAAAGACTTGGCGTTTTCAAAAACCGCCATCTCGCCCGGGCGAAGACGCTTATAAACATCAAGATAAGCCGAGGTGACGTCTTTGGCGGAATCAACCTTCAAAGTCTTTTGTATGTACCCGGTTTTATCAACGCCGGCAAAAGCCTTTAAAATCTCCTGGTCGGTTTCCAAACCGAAGACTCTTAACAGGGAGGTGACATGGATTCTGCGTTTTTTGTCAATCCGGACGCCGATCGTGCCGGCCATGTCCGTGTCAAACTCGATCCAAGAGCCGCGGCCGGGCAGAATCTTGGCGCCGAAAAGTTTTTTCGCTCTTGAAGCGTTTTCAACAAAATAAACCCCAGATGAACGGATCAACTGGGAGATAACCACACGCTCGACGCCGTTAACAATAAAAGTTCCTTTGGAAGTCATCATCGGCATCTCGCCAAGATAAATTTCCTGCTCTTTGACTTCGCCGGTTTTTTTATTGACCAGGCTGACCAAAACCCTCCAGGGCGCCTCAAAAGTCAGAAAATCGCGCCGGGCTTTGAGCTCCGAAGTTTTTGGCTCGTCAAACCAGTAGCGGCCGAAATGAAGCTCAAGGTCTTTGCCGGTGTAGTCTTTAACCGGCGAATATTCTGAAAAAACCTGTTTAATGCCCTCTTCAATGAACCAGCGAAAAGACCGGAACTGATTTTCGTCAAGTTTCGGCAGCGGCAGGCTTTCTTTGGGGATTGATGAAAAAACTTTGGTTTTGGCAAGCATATTCTTACAGACAAAGAAAAACAAAAATTCTCTTCAAAAAGAGTTTTCTCAAAAAAGCTTTAATCTTTACTTGTTAATCCCAGCTGGAATAATCTTGGTTAATTATTAATCTTTGATGGGTTTATCAAAAAAACTCGCGATTTTCCTTGCTTTCAGCAAGGCTTCAATAATATAAGCGTCCAAAAGACTGCTTTCTTCGGAAAGTTTTATGTGTAAAAAATCAATAAGGCTGAGCTTTATTCTACGCGATTTCAGAAATTTGTCAAGAACTTCAGTGAAATCCCGGTTTTTTTCAACCTCAAAGCTGAAAAACCTCGATTTTTGCTTTGAAGCGGTTTTCAGAGAAAAAGAAACAACTGTCATTGGCTTAATCTTGGCTTATTTTACCACAAAACAATAAATCCCGCGTTTTTCTTGCGGGATTTATCCGTGATGAGCAAGCTGCCTGATTTTATCAAGCACGGCAATCAAAACAATTGCCAGGCTGATGAAAAATATCGGGCTGGCGTCAACCTTGTTTTCCGGGCCGAGCTGGCTAAACCCTGTTTCCGGAATCAGGGTCGGAAAAATAAGTTTTGGCTGCGGTGTCAGCTCAAGCAAAAAAGGCGTGACTGTTGGTGTTGCGGACAGTTCGCAGGCCAGATTGTTTTCACAGGTTATGGTTTCATAAACAACCCCGCCGGCGAAAAAAATCATGGTCAGCAAACACAAAACCGGGAAAACCAGAAGTATGTATTTCATCCAAACCTCCTTTCTTTTGGCTCGGCATAATTAAACACCCGCTGACTCCAGTTGTCAATGGAGGCCTGTTTTTGAGTTTTCTTTTAAGAAAGTTTTTGAAAAACAGTTTTTTCGTTCTCTGTCAAAACCTTGACGCTGTCCCCGGATTTAAAGTTATCCTGAAGAATTTCTTTGGCCAAAGCGTCTTTGATTTCTTTGGCAATCACGCCACGCAAAGGCCGGGCGCCGAAAACCGGATCATAGCCAAGCCGAGCGACAAGCTCAACGACTTCATCACTAAACTCCAGATTAATTTTTTGCGTCTGTAAAATCTGGGATTTGAGTTTTTCCAAATTGAGGCTGGCGATTTTCTTTATTTCTTCGCGACTCAACTGCCGGAACGCAACGACGCCGTCAAAACGGTTCAAAAGCTCCGGCTTGAAAACTTCGGTCAGCTTGTTCTTTAGTTCATCCTGAAACTCCGGCACGCTCCGTCCTTTTTCTATCTCTTTTTTAATGAAGTTTGATTGGGCGTTTGAAGTACAGATGATAATCGTATTCCGGAAATCAACCCTGTCTCCAAGATTGTCGGTCAAACTGCCTTCGTCAAACAAAGGCAAAAACAGCTCAAGGATTTTAAGATTGGCTTTTTCAAACTCATCAAAAAGAATCAAAGAAAAAGGATTGAGTTTGGCTTTTTCCGTCAAGTTGCCGACAATCTTGCCGTCGGGCGAACCAATAAAGCTCCAAACGCTTTCTTCGGTTTGATACTCTGACATATCAAAACGAATCATGCTGTCCTCTGAACCGAAATAAAGCCCAGCCAAAACTTTTGCCAGTTCGGTTTTGCCGACGCCGGTCGGGCCGACAAAAAGAAACGCGGAGATCGGGCCTTTTTCCCGCGCCAGTCCGGTCCGGTACTGCCTCATTGCCGAAGCCACCAGCTTCACGGCCTCTTCCTGATTGATTAATTTTTCATGAATCTTGGCTTCAAGATTCAATAAAGTTGAAGCTTCAAAATCTTTGGCATTGGAGATCGGAATTCTGGTTTTTCGGGAAACCAGGTCAACCGCCATCTCCGGGGTCAGGATTTTTTTGTTTTGCTGTTTAGCCTGGGCCAAAGCTTCCTGCAATAAATCCAAAGAGACTCTCGGCAAAGGCCTTGAGTGAAGATAACGAAACGCCAGTTCCGTAATTTTTTTCAAAGCCGGGTAAGAAATAACTATGTTCCAGGTTTTTTCCAGAATGAAGCTCTCAAAAACCAAAAGCCTCAGGGTTTCTTCCGGCGACAATTCTTCAACTTTCACGGTTTCAAACAAATCTTTAAACCTCGGGTTCAGTTCAATAATCTGGCGGTAAAGCCTCGGCGAGGTCGTGCCGACAACCGGAATGACGGAAGCGTTCAAAATCGGCTCCAAAGCTTCAAAGCCGCCAAGCTCGTTTTTAGCGGAAGTCAAAGCCAGATTATGAATGTCGCGGATGAAAAGAACAATGTTTTTGGCGTCAACCGCTTCAAGCATCATTTTTCTGAATCTTTCCTGGATCTCGCCCGAAGTTGAGGCCCCGGAAGTAACTTTGGTCAGCTCAAGCTCAACCAGCCTTTTGTCAAACAGCTTGTCTGGCACATTGTCTTTAATGATGTTCAACGCCAGGTGCTCAACCATGGCGGATTTGCCAATCTCTTCGTCGCCGACCAAAATAACATTGTTTCGCTGCTCCCGGGAAAGAATGTTCGTCATTGATTGGTATTCATTCTGGTGGCCGATTAAAAACCCAATCCAGCCTTTTCTGGCAATCTCAGTCAGGTCATTGCTTAAATTATCCAGGTATGGCGTCGGCCTTGAGGTCCAGGCACGGTTGACTCTTGTCGGTTTTTCAACTTTTCCCGAGGCTAAGGCCCGGCGTTTAAGCAAACGGGCGCCGATCTCTCTTGAGATCTTTTCCGCGATTAACGAATTTTTCAGGTCGCTGATTGTCAGTCCGGTTTTGGAGATCAACTCTTTCATTTCCTGAGTTTTCTGCGAAAGCGCGGCAATGAAAACGCTTTCCGGGCTGACCACGGTTTCATTAAACTCCATTGCCAGATTAAAAGATTGCTCGTAGATTTTTTCAAGCTCATCAATCAAGGATTGTTTAAGATTGTCGGTATAAACCGGATCCAGGGCTGATTTTGAAGTTTCCTGGATCATTTTCTCTGTTTCTTTCTCAAACAAAGACGGCTCAACGCCGATTCGCTGAACGATCCTGCGAATCCGTTTTTTTGACAAAAGCTCGCTCAAAACGAAAAACAGCAAAGAGCCGGCTTTGGCGGTTTCGGCGCGGTTGAAAGCGGTTTTTAAAACCAGAAAACTTTCAAGTTTGAAAAACTTGTTAAGCTCGATGGAAACGCCGGATTTCAGATTTTTTATCACCCTTGAATCAATCCGATGCTCGCCGGAAAAAATCCGCCAAAAACTGTCGGCAAAGAAAAACAAAATCAAAGCGCCGCCGAGCTTCAGGTTCAAGCCGGGTCCGGAAACCAGAATCAAACCGCAGATCAAAAGGAACGCGCCAATGCAGTAAAAAACCACGTCCGCCAAAAAACGCTCAAACCTTGATAAAGAAAAATATTGCCTGTCAAAAAACATAAATTAAGGTTGTTTAAAAATCAAAAAAATCGCGGCGGGCAAAACCAAAATCCAGCCAAGCCAAAGAAAAAATGCCAGCAAAAGAATCAGGGAATAAACCGCGACGCCGGAAAAAATTCTCAAACTCCGCAAAATCGGACCAAGAATCCGGCCAACCGGCGAATAATCTCCATACAAAGGCTGAAGCCAAAGCCGGGCATTGATTAAAACCGCAAAGTTTTTGTCCAGCGTTCCCAAAAAATAAAACACCAAAGACCAGAACTGGTTTGAGCGCTCAAAATACCACCGTCGAAAAAAACAGATGAGTTCGTGGAAAAATTGCTTCAAAATAAAAGAAAACATCAAAGAATTATAACACTGAGCGTTAAAAAAGAGACTTTTGTGTTGTCAGACTTTCGCGTTCGCCATCACCAAAAATGCTGATTTTGCCGTACTCGCCGTCATAGCCCGGCTCAAGCCTAACCTTACCCTGGCGAATGCGAATGACTGCTTCGGCAATCTGCGGCAAAAGATTTTGTTTTAAATCAGACTCTTTCATTTCAAGCAAAACATACAATTCCGGCGCAACGCTTTTGACGATTTCTTCGTACTGAAACCAGACGCCCTTGGTGTTTTTGCTGACACCTAAGGCATCGGCAATAATCTCGTCAAAAGGCACGGTGCTCAAGTATGATTTTGCCCATGAGGGCTTGAATCCCTGCGGTCTTGATTTATCGGCCAGTTCATCAACTCTGGCCATGACCCCGACAGTCACGGGCTTGCCGCATTTCGGACAAAGACCTTTATTATTTTTCGTTTCTTCCGGCGACAAGCTGGTTTTGCACGCCGCGTGGCCGTCGTAATGGTACCGGCCTTCTTCAGGAAACATTTCCACGGTGCCAAAAAGCCGGTTGTCTCTGGTTTTCAAAGCTTGCATCATCTCAAAATAAGACAGCTCGCAGTCAAACACTGTCGCTTCCCGGCCGATTCGCGGCAAAGAATGCGAATCAGAACTGGAAATAATCGCTTTGTTATCCAAAAACGGAATGCGCCAGTTCATCTCCGGGCTTGAAGACAACCCGGTTTCAATGGCAAAAATCTGCGGTTCCAGCTCGTCAAAACATTCCCGCAAAGAATCAAACCCGGATTTTGAACCGAAGACGCCGAACCACGGCGTCCAGACATGAGCCGGAATCAAAGCGCAGTCTTTGTCAGTTTCCAATAAAATCTTGAACAGCTCTTTTGAATCAATACCGATAATCGGTCGGCCGTCAGACGCCAGCTTGCCGACCCAGGAAAGTTTGGCATTGATTTTTTCCACATCTTCAATCGTCGGCGCGTAAACCAGATGATGGACCCTTCTGACGCGGCCGTTTTTTGAATAAATGCAGGAAATTTCGCCGGACAGAACAAACCTGGTTTTTTCCTGGTCAAAAGGCTGTTTTGAATCGCAGAACTTTTTTTTCAGCTTGAACAAACCTGGTTCTGCCGGCTCTAATTTGTTTTTAATCTCGGAAAACCAAGTTGGGTGAGTGAAGTCGCCGGTGCCAAGAACTTGCAGGCCCTTTTTAACACCCCACAAAGCCAGGTTTTCCAAAACCATCTGCGGGCTGACGGCCCGGGCGTATTTTGAATGAATCTCAATGTCGGCGTAAAACTTCATCCCGTTAGAATAACATATATAAAAATAACGACTACTTCTAACGGGATTTATTAACGTATTTTACCTCCACACTTACCTTTTAGTAAACGTGTGAATTTACACCTTTTGTGCCCCCAGGAAGAATCGAACTCCCAACTCAAGCTCCGGAAGCTTGCATTATATCCATTTAACTATGGAGGCTTTTGTTTCACTTTACTCCTTATTTTTCCGCCAGCTCGACCAGTTTTCTGGCAAAGTTAATCTGGAACAAAAACTCTTCCGGCCCGAGATAAACGACGTACTGACCGACCATTTTCGTATCCCCGTAAAGTCCGGAAAATCCTCTTTTGACGACTTTAATTCTCTGGCTGACGCCGGGCATGAAAACCGCGCTGGTTTTTTTATGATGAAAATAATGCTTGTTCATCGCCGGCTCAATCAAATAACCGCTGGCTTCAAAAACCCCGGAATTAATCAGCTCGGTTTTTGACTTAAACCCCCGTTCACCAGTGTAAGCGTGGGAAAAACCGATTAAAGACGTCAGGTAAACTTCTTTTCCCCTGGCGCCGATAACCATGTCAAATTTCTGCGACTCAATCGCTTCAGCCAAACGGTCAAAATGTTCGGTTTTAAAGTTTACCAGATCGGCGTCAATAAAAACAATGGCTTCGTTTTTCGCCGCTTTCAAGCCCGAAAGCATAGCCCTGGCTTTGCCCTGATTTTTTTGATGTCTGACCAGTTTCGCGCCTTTAATGTTTTTCAAAACCTCTTCAGTCTCAAATTTTGAACCGTCGTCAACAATAATAATCTCCTGACAGCGTTTTGACAAACGGACCGCGTCAACCACTGGCTTGATGTATTTGCCGTCGTTAAAACAAGGAATAATCGCGGAAACCATTTTAAAAGTTGAAATAAAGACTGAAAGCCCCGCCAAGAACCATGACTGCGACCGCAAACACCACCAAGGCTTTCGGCGCGCGGACAATCTGGAACTGATAGCCCGGGTTTCTGATTTTCAGCGCCGCGTAAACCTTTGCCAAAAGCACTGAATCAAGCGCCACTAGCAAAGCGCCCAAAAAGCCCATGACTTTTAGAAAATCGCTCGCGCCGAAAAAAAATATTGAGAGCGGCAAGGCTCCGACCAAAAACTTAGCGGGAAGTTTTGAAAAATTAAAATCTTTCCTCAAGGTTTCGACAGTGTTGATGCCAAAACCAAGATAAGAGGTCAATATCTCAAGAAAAGCCAGTAAAACCCCCAAAAAAACAAGATTTTGCGGCAAAATCCCGGAAAGCCCGGCAATCGCTTCCTTAGTCGTATGCTGACCGCTGGCGCCGAAAATCGAAAAAGCGAAAAACAGATAAATCAGGCCGGGAATCAAAGTTCCCCAGATGACAATCGGCTTAATCAATTTTTTGTCCTGTTTTTCAACCTCAAGAAACTTCAGAATCTCGGGAATAATCAATGAGCCGACCAAAGAAAAAAGAACCAGGCCGAAAGGAAAGAAAAAACTTTCTTCGGGCTTGATCAAAAAACTGACTGGATTGATTTTCAAAGAAGCAAAACCGCTGATGATTAAAAACAAAAACAGAGTAAGGATAGTGATAAAAAAGTTTATCTTGGCGGAAAGGTTTATTTTTAAAGCCACCAAGGCCGACATTGCCAGACCAAAAATCAGAGTAATGCTTTTGTCCAAATCCAGACCCCAAAATCCGTTAAAACCCGCCAAAAACGGCTTGAGCAAAAGTTCAAAAAAATGCGACCCCAAAAGCAGGTAAACCAGCAAGCTGCCAAAAACGCCGAAAACAAAAGAGGTTTTGGCAACCAGCCCGGGAACTTTGCCAAGATAGAGACTGACGTAACCCGGAAAACGGTGGCGGGTCGGCGTTGCCAAAACCACTTCGGCATAAAAAAGATGAAGCAAAGTAACGAAAAAAATCAAAAACAAAAGCCAGAACAGATTTGACCAGATTCCGGCCTTCAAAAAAGAATAGGGCAAAGTCAGATAGCCCGCGCCAATGATTGTTCCGATCAGTAAAAAAGTACCTTCGAAAAATGCCAGCTTTTTGTTAAGCATCTTAAAAACAACCTTTTTCAAAACAGGCTAAGCCAGAAACACTTCGTCGCCTTCGTCGACTTCCTGCGAAACCTTGATGCCGACGTCGTCGCCTTTCTTGGCTTTGGCAACCTGCTCGTGGTTTATCTGGATTGAATCAATCGTCTGGGTAAACTCGGTTTTTTTGCCTTTGAACAAAACCGTGTCCCCGACTTTAAGCTCGCTCACCAGAGCCAGGATGGCCACGCCTATTTTCCCGTAAATATGGATAACTGTGCCGATTTTTTTAGCCATAGTTTCGACTTAAATCATTATACCACCTGTTCTCAAGCCAGAAACACCTGGTCGCCTTCTCTGACTCTTTTGGGAACTTTTAAACCAATGCTCTTGCCTTTGGGGGCTTTTTTAACCTGGACATGGTCAATCTGCATTGAAGAAACTGTTTGCGAAAAATCAGTTGTCGCTCCCTGAAAATTAATCTTCTGCCCCAAAGACAAGGGCGAACCCAGCTTCAAAACCGCGACTTTAATGTGGTTGAAGTAGTGCGTCACCTTGCCGATTTTTTTCAGCCTGGCTGTTTTTACAACGCCGTAGGCTCTTGCGGAGCGAGCCAACTTTGTTTTTTTAACCTTCTTCGCCGGAACTTTTGATTTTCTGGATTTGACAGGCTTTTTCCTGGCAGTGGTTTTCTTTTTAACCGGCGTTTTTTTCTTTTTTATTGTTTTTTTCATTTTCTTGTTTTTTATTCCCAAATTTTTTAAAAATCAGCGCGACCGGACTTTTCAAACTCCTTGACTGATTTTTGGATGATTTTGAACGCGCCTTCTGACCCGTCAACAAGATCGTAAAGTTTCATGTCTGACTGGTCAATCGCCTGGTACTTTTCAAAAAGAAAGTCATTGATGTACTTTAACAGCGGCGTCCAGTAGTCGCGGCCAACCAGAACAATCGGCACGCGCCGGATTTTTTTGGTCTGAATCAGGGTAATCAGTTCAAAAAACTCATCCAGGGTGCCAAAGCCTCCGGGGAAATAAACGTAAGCTTCGGCGGCGTAAGTCAGCATCACTTTCCGGGTGAAAAAATAATGGAAGTGCAAAAAATCAGTCAAATATTTGTTTTCTTTTTGCTCCCGGGGCAGCTGAATGTTCAGACCGACAGACTTGGCGCCGGCTTCAAACGCGCCATGGTTGCCGGCTTCCATGATTCCCGAAGCGCCGCCAGTAACCACGGCAAAGCCGTCTTTGCCAAGCAACCGACCGAGCTTTCTCGCTTCTTCGCACCAGGGATTGTTTTCGTCAAACCTGGTTGAACCGAAAATCGTGACGCTTTTTTTGAAATCGACGATAAAACCGAAGCCGTCAACGAACTCAGCCATAATTCTGAAAATCCGCCACAAAATCGTTTGCCTGAAATCAGGCAGATGGTTGTTGTTTCTCATGAAATTAATCTATGATATGCTTTAAAGACCGTACTCTTTTATCTTAAATCTAAAATCTTAAATCTGCAAATAAATGGTAATCAGCGCCGGATTGTTAATGTTCCACCGCGACCAAAAAAGACTGAAACTCTTCCTGATTCATCCGGGCGGGCCGTTTTGGGGCAAAAAAGAGCTTGGAATCTGGGCTATTCCAAAAGGCCAGGTTAACGACGGCGAAGATGTGTTTGAAGCCGCGAAAAGAGAGTTTTTTGAAGAAACCGGCATTCAGATTCCGGAAACAGAGTTCATTGACCTGGGTTTCATCAAGCTGAAAAGCGGCAAAAAAATTCACGCCTGGGCGTTTGAGGGCACGGGCTCTGAACAGTTCATTAAAAGCATTGGGTTTGAAATTGAGTGGCCGCCAAAATCAGGCAAGCTGAAAAAATTCCCGGAAAACGACAAAGGCGGTTATTTTCCCCTGGAAGAACTCAAAGACAAAATCCATCCGCTTTACCTTGCGTTCATTGACCGGCTACTGGAAAAAATCAGGCTTTAACTCTCCGGGATAAAATCTTCAAAGCCAAAGCTACTCTTTCATTAAGTTTCTGCGGATGAGACGGAAGTTTTTGGATGGCTTGTTTTATTTCTTTTTTTGAAAAACCAAGCGTCAGGAGCGCTTCTTCAACCTCAACGTCGGTATCAAAAATACCTGGGGACAGGCTGCCGGATTTGATTTTCTTTTCCAGTTCAAACACGATTCGTGACGCGGTTTTTTCGCCAATGCCGACAACTTTATTCAAAAACTCGGCTTTCCCGTGGCGGATGGCGGATTTTATTTTTTCCACCGGCGCCGAACTTAAAACATTCAGCGCCGTCCGCGGCCCGATTTTGTCAACCGACGTCAAAAGCAAAAACATCTCTTTTTCCTCAACTGTTGAAAATCCGAAAATCTCAAACACGCCTTCCTGCTGTTTAAACTCAAGTCGGGTGAAAATCTTTATCTGCCCGCCCGGAGAGCCAACGCTCTTAAGCGTCTGGTCGGAAACAATAATCTCCCAGCCAACGCCATTGTTTTCAATAACTATTTTCCCTTGGGATTTATTAACCAGCTTGCCTTGTAAAAAAGAAAACATGATTGTAAATTCAAAACGCAAAAATCAAATATCAAAATGAAAATTAAAAATTCAAGATGAGGTTACTTTTGAATTCTACTCTGTCATTTTGCTCTTTGAGATTTGATGTTTGATTTGTTAACATCATTTTATCATGTTTAACCTCTCGTCATCTTATCAGCCGATTGAGCCGCAAAAGCTGGCCGCCGAAAAGCTTGTCCGCGGCATTTTAACCAAGCAAAACCACCAGGTGCTTTTGGGCGTCACTGGTTCGGGCAAAACCTTCACCCTTGCCAATGTCATTCAAAAAACCCGGCTGCCGACCCTGGTCATCTCCCACAACAAAACCCTGGCCAACCAGCTTTATCAGGAGTTTAAAGATTTTTTCCCCGAAGCCGGTGTCCATTATTTCATCTCTTATTACGATTATTACCAGCCAGAAGCTTACATTCCGCGCTCAGACACTTACATCCAAAAAGACGCTAAGATTAACGAACAGATTGAACAGATGAGATACGCCGCGACCGCCGACATTTTGTCCAGAAACGACGTTATTATCGTGGCTTCAGTTTCCTGCATTTACGGCATCACCAACCCGAAAGAATACAAAAAAATCAGTGTTATTTTTTCGCGCGGACAAAAAATCTCCCGGAAAAAGATTATTGAGATCCTGGTTGAGCTTCAGTACAAAAGAAACGACCTGGCGTCGCTCGCCGGCGAGTTTTCCGTCAGGGGCGAAGAAGTTGATATTTTTCTGCCACAGGGAGAAAACAAAATCAGGCTGAGTTTTGACGCCAGCGCCATTTTCAAAATTCAAACCATTCCTTTGGCTCTGGGCTCTGAAACAAAAATCAAAGACCTTGAAGAAACAAGAGTTTTCCCGGCCAAACACTATGTCACGGAAAAACAAAAACTTGTTTTGGCGGTTAAAAACATTGAGTTGGAGCTGAACCGGGAGCTGGCAAAGCTCAAAAAACAAAACAAGCTTTTGGAGGCCGAGCGGCTTGAACAAAAAACCAAAGAAGACCTGGCGATGCTCAAAGAAGTCGGTTATTGTTCCGGGGTTGAAAACTATTCGCGCCATCTTGAGTTCCGCGACCCCGGCGAACCGCCGTTCACGCTGATTGATTATTTTAACCACCAATTCGGCCAGTCAGGCTGGCTTTTGGCGATTGATGAATCCCACATCTCCCTGCCGCAGATTCGCGGCATGCGCGCCGGCGACTATTCCCGCAAAAAAACATTGGTTGAGTATGGCTTTCGCCTGCCTTCGGCGATTGACAACCGGCCGCTGAAGTTTTCCGAGTTTCTGGCAAAAACGGAAAAAACTATTTACATTTCTGCCACACCCTCAGACTGGGAAAAAGAAAAATCAGGCGAAAACAATATTGTTGAACAGCTTATCCGGCCAACGGGAATTATTGAGCCGGAAATCATTGTCAAACCGGCCCAAAACCAGGTTAATGATCTGGTTGAAGAAACAAAACAAAACGCCAAAAAAGGAGAAAGGACTCTGGCGATTGTTTTGACCAAACGGCAATCGGAAAACCTGACCGAATATTTGCTTGAACAAAAAATAAAAACTCACTGGCTTCACTCGGAGATCAAGGCGCTCGACCGGCCGGAGCTTTTGGCCGACCTGCGGCTTGGCAATGTTGACGCGATTGTCGGCATCAACCTTTTGCGCGAAGGCCTGGACCTGCCGGAAGTTTCCTTAATCTGCATTCTGGACGCAGACAAAGAAGGTTTTTTGCGGAACGAAACTTCTTTACTCCAGATTATCGGCCGCGCCTCCAGAAATCCGAAAAGTCGGGTGATTCTTTACGCCGACAAAATCACCAAATCCATCAAGGCCGCGATTGAAGAAACCGAAAGGAAAAGAAAGATTCAGCTTGAATACAACAAAAAACACGGCTTGACGCCGCAGCCGATTATAAAAGAAATCAAACACTTCAAGATTGAAAGGCGGGCGGATTTAAGCTATACTGGCCTCAGCGAACTTCCGGAAAACGCCAGTGTTTCAACTGTCATTAAGGCTCTTGAAAAAGAAATGAAAAAAGCCGCCAAAGACTGGGATTTTGAAAAAGCGGCGAAAATCAAAAAGCAAATCGAACAATTAATTAACTCTAGCGAATAACAAATCAATACCAGTTCGCGAATATACCGATCAAACAAGATAGAATTCGTATATTCGTTTATTCGTAAGAAATTCGTAATTCGTTGACAATAACATGCCCATCACTAAATCCGCGAAAAAAGCTTTGCGGCAGAACAGAACCAGAAAAAAAAGGAATGTCGCCAAAAAAGACAAGGTCAGGTCTTTGAAAAAAGAGATTGTCAAAGCTCTGAATCTCAAAGACACGGAAGCCGCGAAAAAGAAAATCTCAGAACTTTACCGGGCTTTGGACAAAGC